>CAZFBZ010000001.1:0-7666 GCA_964517345.1 uncultured Candidatus Peribacteria bacterium
CGTCTCCACCTTGTTGTACTTGATGTTCGGCAGGTGGAAGAGGCTCGCGAGCTCGCTGGTGCCGAGCAGCAGTTTCGGATAACGGAAGAACTGGAAGATCGTGCGGCGCGGCGTGCGGCGCACGAAGCTCTCGATGACTTTGCGCTTACTGATGAAATGCGGGCGCTTGAAACTGTTGCCGTGGATGCTGCCGAACTGGCTGAACGCGGCGACGATCACGTCGAGCAGCGTCTGCGCGCGCGCAGTTGTCTGCGCGGACGTGACGAGGCGCAGCACCACCTGGTAGCCGGGGTTGCTGCCTTTCTCGTCCAGCGCCTTGCTGTACTCCTCGACCATCTGCGAGACGCGCTCGCCCGTGGACTTCTCATCGGCGCTGTCGACAGGGGAGTCGCCGCTGGCGATCATGTTGAACATCGTCGAGATCCAGGAGAGCGGGTTGTACCACTTAAAGCCGCTCTTCTTTTTGGGATTGATGAGGTTCTGGGCCTCCTTGTGCACTTTCTCGTGCCAGCCGTGGCCTGCCGGACGCAGCACCATCTGCACGGCGGCGCCCTCGTCGATCTTCAGTTTGGAGAAGGCGTTGGTCAGCGTGTTGAGCGGGTCGCTCTTGAGTTGGGTGTAGGTCTTGAAGGACGACGCCCAGTGCTTGCTCGGCATCAGCGATTCGGAAGCGACAACCGAGCGGTCGGTGAAGATATTATAATCCTCCACTTCATCGATGATCGTGTCGGGATAGAAGGCCGTGATCTGCTTTTCGATCAGCGCCGCGATTTTGCGGGGACAGACGACAAAGAACAGGATCTCGCCCGCGAGTGCCGCGTACTCCACCGAGAAGAACGGCTGGCCGTGCAGCCAGCGGTGCATGGGCTTGTGTTCGTAGAGACTGCTGAGCGACTGGAACAGGTGATCCATCACGCCGAGCACCTCCTTAAAATCCTTGCCCGTCGAGAATTGTTCCGATTCCACTTCTTTGTCTTCTTTGCTCTCTTTTTTCGGCACGAGCAACTGGAGGAAAACGAGCTGGCGTTCGCGTTCCAGATCCGTCATCAGACGCAGCCATGCCAGAAGTCCCAGGACCGCCCCGGCAAAGAGGAGGAGAATGCCGATGATCTGAAGAATTGCGGCCATGAGATGCGCGTCTCGGCGTGGTGCCGGTATCGTACCATTGTATCATGTTTTCCGCTCCTGCTCCACCACCCTGCCATTCACGGATAGCATGAAAAGCTGTATCATTATACGAAACAACACGTTTCACGCCCAACTTTCTGCGTTTTTCCTCTCTCTTCAACCGGCGCGCCTGGCGTTCACTCCTGCGTAGCTTTCTCCGCTACGTGTTCGGAAAGCGCGGCCAGAGGCGGGTCCATGGCTGGCGCATCCTCACAAGACTGCGCACGGAGATGATCCTGCATCCCATGAGCACCCTCGCGGGAGGCATGAATCTGTCGCCCCAGGCACGTCTGTGGGTCGATCAGGAAGTCTTCCCGCGCATCCACAAGCTGCTGCTCCGCGCCCAGCACACGGTCTTCGTCCAGATGTTCATCTGGAAGGACGACAAGACCGGGCGCCAGATGGCCGAAACGCTCCTGGAGATCGCCGATCGCGGCGTGCAGGTGAGCATTTTCAAAGAGGCTCTCGGTGATGTCTTCGAGCTTCACCGTGATTTCCTCACGACGAAGAGCGATCAGGATCCCCTCTGGCAGCGGTTCTGGAACCACCCGCATATCCACATCACGTATGCCAAAAGCCACGATCACGGCAAGGTCTACATCATCGACGACCGCGTCCTGCTGCTTACCGGCATGAACATCGCCGATGAGTATCATGAGCGTCTGCACGACTATCTCGTCGAGCTCCGCAGTCCCGAATTCGTCAGCCAGTTCCTCAGCCATGGCGAGCTGCCCGGGCCGGCCGGCAAGACGCGCCTCTGCATGAACACCGACACGCGCAAAGAGATGCGCACGGTCGTGACGGACCTTCTCGCCTCCGCCAGGCATTCCATCGTGCTGGAGCAGTGCTACATCGCGGATCCCAAGGTTCTAGAGGCGCTCATCGCCAAGAGCCACGAAGGCGTGCGCGTCACGCTGATCGTGCCCAAGAGGACGGACTTCCAGCACCACTATGCCAACATGGAATCCGTCACGCGGCTCATCACCGAGGGTTCCCCGCGCTACGTGCAGGTGTTCCTGTATCCGTCCATGTTCCACGGCAAAACCATCCTCGTAGACCGCATTCGGGCATTTATCGGGTCTGCGAACCTCATTACGTCCTCGCTCGACGAAATGGGCGAAGTGAACGTGCTTCTGGAGGGGCGCAACGAGGAGACTGTTCTGAAGCTGCGTGAGACGCTGCGCGAGTCCATTCTCAAGAGCCGGCCGCTGACCGCACCGCCGCGTTTCCACTGGATCAGCCGCCTGCTCGGCTGGATGAAGCTCTGATTACAGGTGCTTGAGTTTCTCGACCATTTCCACCAGCGAGCGGATCGTCATGTCTTTCTTCACGAAGTAATCGTCGGCGCCCAGCTCCTGCGCGCGCAGTTTGAAGTCCGCCTGATCGAAGTTCGTGAGCATGATGATGGGGAACGACCGACTCGCGCGCGGGAACTCCTTGAGCACCTGGAACCCGTCGACCTTGGGCATGTGGATGTCGCAGATGAGCAGATCAGGCTTTTCGGCTTTGATCAGCGCGATGGCCTGCTCGCCGTCCTCGGCGGTACGCGTCTCGTAGCCCTCCATGTTGAACTTCTTTACATAGAGGTTCCGGAGGACCGCGTCGTCCTCGGCGATGAGGATTTTTCCTTTGGCCATTAGACACAGTTTACCGCATTTGCTCAATAAAGTAAACGTGTCTTTACCACCGTCCCGGGGCGTGTCCGTTCCCCCATGCGAAGGGGGATGACTCCAAGACCAAAAAATGCTACAATACTTTGATACATGCACAAAAAGTCCATCTCTCCCTGGGTCGGCAACGGAGCCATTGGTCTCCTCATGCTTGCGATGATCTTCACGCTGCGCGCGAGCGGCGTCGAAGCCGTGGACTGTCTCGGCAAGCCGTATGGGTTTCCGGGATGCCCGACCAAGACTGCCACGAAGTCCTCCGTGTCACCGAAGTGCGGCGATTCGAACGTGCAACCTGAGCTTGGCGAAGAGTGCGACGACGGACGCTTCAACGGACAGACGACCTGTGGATCGGACTGCCGCGAACTGTACTGCGGTGACAGCAAGCTCTCGCCGTTTCTCGGTGAGGAGTGCGAGCCGCAGACCGAGGAGGTCTATGTGACGGATCCCGAGACAGGCGAACTGACGACCGAGCGCCGTTTCACGGAGACCGGACAGTGCGGCAGCTATTGCCGCCCGCCGTCCTGCGATGATTTCGGCAATTGCGAAGATGGCTGTCGCTGGGAGTTCCAGGCCGAATGCACATCCTCGTCCTCCGTCGCCGCTGTGACCGCCGCATCGTCCGCCGCATCCGTCTCCTCCCGGTCCTCCGTCGCTGGCCCGCAGTCCCCGCTCACGCAGAGCGGCGCCACCTCCTCCCGCGCCCCGCAGGGTGTTCCCCTCGCCACCACGTCCTCTGTTCCTGCCGCCGTCGATCCCGTTTCCGCCAGCTGCGGTGACGGCCGCAAGGACGCCGGCGAGGAATGTGACGACGCCAATCGCCTGAATGACGACGCGTGCACCAACGAGTGCCGGCTTCCGCGCTGCGGCGATTCCATCACGCAGTTCGGCGAACAGTGCGACGACGGCAACGACGTTCCCACCGACAGTTGTACCAACCAATGCACCCGCGCGCTGTGCGGCGACGGCATCACGCAGTTCGGCGAGCAGTGCGACGACGCGAACAACATCAACACCGACGGCTGCACCCGCGAATGCCGCGCTCCCCGCTGTGGCGACGGCTATACCCAGATCACCGAGGAGTGCGATGACGGCAACCAGATCGACACCGACGCGTGTTCCATCGAATGCAAGCTTGCCCGTTGCGGCGACAGCATCACGCAGGAGGGCGAAGACTGCGACGACGGCAATCAGGTCAATAATGACAGCTGCACGAACAAATGCACCCGCGCCCGCTGCGGTGACGGGGTGAAGCAGAAGGGCGAACAGTGCGACGACGGCAACGATAACGACGCCGACGGCTGTTCGAATACCTGCCGCTTCCCTGTGTGCGGAAACGGCGTCCGCGAGGGCAAGGAGGACTGCGACGACGGTAACAAGAACAACGACGACAGCTGTACCAACGCCTGCAAGTACCCGCGCTGCGGAGACGGTGCCGTGCAGCCGGGTGAAGAATGCGATGCCGCCGCCGCAAACTCCGATACCAAATCCGGCGCCTGCCGCAGCACGTGCAAGAAGGCTGCGTGTGGCGACGGCGTCGTGGACACCGCTCTCGGCGAGCTCTGCGATGGCGATGCCACCTGCACCCCGGAATGCACCCTCAAGGGCCGCGCCCCGATGAGCACGTCCTCCAGCGGATCCGGCTCGGCCGCCTCCGTGACAGGAGGTGTCGACGGAACGCTGGTGGGTGCCGCTGTTGCATCGGGAGTGGTTCTGCTGGGCGTCGCGGGCTTCCTCCTTCGCAAGAAGATTCTGGCAAAGCTGGCCGGCGGAGCCGCGAAGAGCGGTTCCATCGAGGATCTCCCGCTCGACCAGATTGAGATGCCGTGGCACAAGTGGTGACGAGAGGGTGAACACAAAGAAGTCGAAAACAACGAAGAAAACGAGGGGTGTATTTCCTCGTCTTCCTCGTTTTCATTGTCTTCGTAGTCTTCTTTTTATCAAACCGTGATGCGCGTGACTCCGGCGAGGGTGATGTCGCCCAGGTATTTCTCGATCGTCTGGTTGGGATCCTTCACGAAGGCCTGCTTGAGCAGCGAGTTCTCGTCGCGGAACTTCCGCTCCTTGCCGAGCATGATCTTCTCCAGGATCTCAGCAGGCTTCTTCTCGTCCTTCATCTGCTCCTTCCAGATCTCGCGCTCCTTGGCGAGGACGTCGGCCGGAACCTCGTCGGGGCTCACATACTGCGGGTTGAGTGCGGCGGCGTGCATGGCCACGTCCTTGAGCTTCACCGCGTCGGCGCCCGCCGTCTCGGAGGCGACGATGACTGCGAGCTTGCGGTTGCTGTGGACATAGACCGCGAGGGCCGGGGAGCTGTGCTCCTCGGACTCGCCGAGCGAGATGTTCTCGCCCAGCTTCAGGACCGCGGCGGCAAGCTTCTCCTCGATCGTCTTCGCGGCGGCGTCCTTGCCCTTCTCGAGTACGAGCTTGGCGAGCTCCTGACCCATGACGATGAAGTCGTCGCTGCGCGCCACGAAGTCGGTCTCGCACTTCAGCACGAGCACGGCGGCCTTTTTGCCGTTCTCAGCGACGAAGATCGCGCCTTCGGATTGTGCGCGGTCCGCCTTCTTCACGGCGTTAGCGATGCCTTTCTTACGGAGGATCTCGATGGCTTTCTCCTGGTCTCCGTTGGCCTCCTCAAGAGCCTGCTTGCAGGCGAGGATGGAGACGCCCGTTCGGGCGCGGAGAGCGGAAACATCGGCGGCGGTGACTGGAGACATGGGGGAGTGGGGAAAACGTGTAAGGGGGAAACGTGGTCGGACTCAGGCGACGGTGCGGCCCGTGGAGGAGGCGGAGAGGGGAACGACTTTCGCGTCATCCTCCTCATCGTCGTCCTCGGTCTTTTTCTTGGGTGCGGCGTCCTGCAGCTCGTTTTCGATGGTGGAGAGCAGGAGGGAGATCGATTTCACGGCGTCGTCGTTGGCGGGGATGAACGAGGTGAAGTGATCGGGGTCGGCGTTGCTGTCGCAGATGCCGTAGATGGGGATCTTCAGCTTCGCGGCCTCAAGAACGGCAACGCGGTCGCGGATGGCGTCGACGACGAACACGGCGTCGGGCAGTCCGGACATTTTCGACACACCGGAGAGAGCGATGTCGAGTTTGGCGAGAAGCTTGCGCAGGCTCGTCTGCTCCTTTTTGGTGTACTTCTCGATCTCGCCGGTCTGGAACGACTTCTGGAGATCCAGGTAGTACCGGAGGCGGCGCTTGATCGTGGACCAGTTGGTGAGGAGGCCCGGGATCCACTTCTTGGTCACCATCGGCTGGTTGAGGCTCTCGGCGATCTTCTCGATCATCGGGATGCTCTGCTGCTTGGTGGAGATGAAGAGGATCGTCTTGCCCTCGGCCTGGAGCTTCTTGAGTGCTTCACACGTCTCCGTGAGGTGCTTGCGCGTGAGCGTCAGATCGAAGATGTGAATGCCCTTGCGGACCGCGAACAGGAAGCGGGACATCTTGGGGTTCCACTTCTCCTTGCGGTGGCCGAAGTGGCAGGCGTTGGTGATGAGATCTTTCTCGGACGGGATGGCCATAAGAAGAGAAGAGAGAAAATGAAGGAAGAAAATCGTCGGAAGCGCGGCAGCATGCGCCGGACGGAAAGCGATGGTGAGGGATCCTTGGGCTGCCTCTCGATGTCTTGTCGCCTGAAGTGCGGAGGATGCCCCGAGGGGCCAGGACCGCAGCGATCGATCGAAAGTGGAGTGCTTCACTTGAAGCCCGCCAAGTGTGTATCAAACCTGCTCCAAACGCAAGTTCGCCGTTCGTCCGGGCCCCGGCCCATCCCCGGGGCTCATTGCGAAGTTCGTCGCCCCTTTGCCGGGGGCAGTCGGCAGGCCAAAAATATGGCTGATCTCTGTTCAAATCTTTGAATAGTCACAAAATTTGTTGCCAAAACAGGATTTGCCTATGTACTATAAAGGTGTTGTTATGTTACAATAACTTGACCTCTCTATGAGTAGCGAATTGCCGCCGCTGGCTCCGGACGTCCTCGCTCGCCGCGAACGCCTGCGATCAGGTCTCGCCCTGGAAATGCAAAACCGCATCCTCGGCATTGCTGAGGAGGATCCCGAGCTTCAGGGCATGATCCGTACCTGGATCGACCGGTTGTGTTCGGTGGAGCTCCTGACAGCTTTTGAGGAGGCTGAGGCGGCCGGGGCGATCACGGCTGCAAACAGGACCGAGCGTCGGTTCGAACTGATTCGTATGCTCTGCGGAGAATTTCAGATGCTCTTCAGGGTGGGGAACACCCGCGCGGTAGCCGGCGAACCGCGCGGCGCCGTTCCGCGGGACTGCACAGCGGCTCTTGAGCGTCATCCGGACCTGAATGCGGAGGGCATGGAAGGCGTCCGCAGTTTGCTACGTGCTCTGGCCAACTATGCCATCGTCATGGGCCACCTTCTCCATGAGCGCGCGGAGATCCGCTCGCGACAGGTCATGCGCGAGACGATTGCGCCTGTGTCTGCGCTCGAAGGAACGCACGATCAGGCTCTGGGGCATCCTCTGGGGCAGGGTCTCGGATCGCTCGACATGGTCGATGAAGGCAACGAGGATGACGACGCGGTCGTGACGCCGCTCCGTGGCGACGCGCTGCCATTGGAGTATTCGGGTGAAGGCGACGAAGAAGATGGATCCGCAGATCTGCCGTTGGAACCTGTTCAGCATCAGTTCAAGCCGGACGGGGAGTTCGAGCTCACGGTTGATGAGCCCGACGGAACAGATAGTGACTACGAACTGACACTGGATGTTGATGGCGATCCCACTCCGCAACTGGAGCTCCAGCCGGGTGGCATTGACCACGATTGGGATGATCTCTTCGGGGATCAGCCGCTTCCTCTGGA
>CAZFBZ010000001.1:7766-47493 GCA_964517345.1 uncultured Candidatus Peribacteria bacterium
GTGGCATTGACCACGATTGGGATGATCTCTTCGGGGATCAGCCGCTTCCTCTGGAGCATGCAGTGCCCGGAGAGCCTGCCGATGTCGCCGAAGTGCCCGGCTTTGCGCCCGTCCTCGGGCCGGACGGTTTGCCGCTCCCGGATGACGGGGTTCCATACGCGATGCCCGTCGATCAGGATGACGGTCCGGATGAAAACGGTTTTGCCAAGGTGCTCCCAATTCCGGACGCCTGAACGGCGTCAGTTGCTCTTCAACATCGTGATAAGATCGTCGATCGACAGACGATCCTGCTTGAGCGTGTCGCGGTCGCGGATGGTGACCGTGTCTTTTTCACCCTGCGCCGTATCTTCGCCGAGCGTGCCGAAGTCGACCGTGATGCAGCGCGGCGTGCCGATTTCGTCCTGGCGGCGGTAGCGTTTGCCGATGCTTCCGGTGATATCAAAATCGGTCGACAGGTTCGTTTCCTGAATAATTCTTTTGTACAGCTCTTGGGCCTTGGCGACGAGGTGTTCCTTTTTGCTGAGGGGCAGAATCGCGAGGTCCAGCGGAGCCATGTTCTTGGCGAATTTCATCACCGTGCGGCTTTCGCCGTTGGGCGTCGGTTCCTCGGTGTAGGCGTCGAGCATGATCGCGAGCGCGATGCGGTCCGAGCCGAAGGAGGGCTCCATGACATGCGGGACGATCTTGCGCGTCGGCTCGTCGGGATCGGTGTAGTGGAGGTCTTGCTTGCTGAAGAGCTCATGCTGCTTCAGGTCGTAGTCGGTACGGTACGCGGCGGCCGCGCAGAGCTCGCCCCAGCCCCACGGGAACTTGTATTCTACGTCCGTCGTGCCGCGGGAGTAGTGCGAGAGTTCGTCTTTCTCGTGGTCGCGGAAGCGCAGATTGCTCTCGGACAGCCCGAGCGTCTTCGTCAGGAACTCCCACGTCGCCGCCTTCCACTCTGCAAAGATTTTTTCCCAGTCCTGGCGCTCGGGATCGAAGAAATACTCGATCTCCATCTGCTCGAATTCGCGCGTGCGGAAGGTGAAGTTGCCCGGCGTGATCTCGTTGCGGAACGCCTTGCCGATCTGTGCGACGCCGAAGGGCAGGCGCATGCGCATGGTGTCCACGACGTTCTTGAAGTTCACGAAGATGCCCTGCGCCGTCTCCGGACGCAGGTAGATGTCGGCGCCCTCGCCTTCGATCACACCCTGCTGCGTCTTGAACATCAGGTTGAATTTCTTCGCCTCGGTCCACTGGCACTCGCCGCAGTTGGGACAGGCGATCTTCTCGGCCATGAGCATCGGCTGGATTTGCTCCAGCTTGAGGACGGCAGCGCCCTCTACGCCGATTTTTTCTTCCAGCAGTTTGTCTCCACGGAAGCGCTGATGACACTTCTTGCAGTCGATGAGCGGATCGGAAAACGATCCCACGTGGCCGCTCGCCTCCCAGACTTTCGGGTTCATGAGGATCGAGGCATCCAGACCCACCATATCCTGGCGCTTGCGGACGAACGTCTCCCACCAGCTGCGCTTGAGCCGGTTTTTGAGCTCCACGCCCAGCGGGCCGTAGTCCCACGTGTTGGCCAGTCCGCCGTAGATGTCCGAGCCCGGAAAGACGAATCCCCGGCGCTTGCAGAGGGAAACGAGCTGATCGAGGGTGGTGGCGGGCATGGGGGAGGGGACGGAGGAAACAGGCCTGCATCCTACAAGACGGCCGGAAAACGACAACTGCCGCCACGGGGCTTTCGGCTGCCCCCGGCCCGCGCCGCGATGTGTCGGTTATCTGGTCAGGAAGCCAAAAACATGCTACAATACTCAGATTATGGTCGAGTACCTCTCTTCCTTCTCTATCGTCAAAACTCTCCCCGTCCTGGCCGCGGTGGGCGTCCTGGCGGTGCTGGATCTGAGCGCCCGCGCGACGGGACGCAAAACGCGGTACATGTTCGGCGTCATCGTCGGCACGGCCCTCTCCGTCGGTCTGATGATGGCGGCCGATGCCATTCTGAGCCGCGAGACCATGCACAGCGGATACATGGTCGCGTTTGGCCTGCTACTTGTCATCATTCTCTGGCGATATCTCTTCGGCACGTGGGACAGCGTGACCAAGGCCACCGTGCTCGGCACATTCGTCTTCTGGATCATCCTGCGCACGCTCGTAAACGAGGCTCCACCCGAGCGCATCGCGCACCTGCTCGCTATTCTTGTCGCCGCGATTCCCGCGCTCGTCTGGTGCGCGCTGTTCCTGCCGTATCACCGCGAGCGCCTGAGTATCGTCCTCACCATGTTCTTCGCCGGCATGCTTTCGACCGTGCCCATCCTTTTCTATGACGCGCTGGTGCGCAGCGGCGCGGACATCCAGCTCTTCCTGTTCCGCATCCAGCCCCAGAGCTTCAGTCAGAGCGCGCAGTCATTCGTGGCGGGTCAGTGGCCCGGGATCGGATCGTTGCAACTGAGTATCGGCGCGATGCTCGTCTCGTTCCTCATCGTCGGCATCCTGGAGGAGGGGAGCAAGTACTGGGTGCTTAAGAGGGCCGGATCGTCGTTCATCACCAGCGTCGATGACATGATGCAGATGGCAATCATTGTCGCGATCGGCTTCGCGTTCGCCGAGAACATCACCAATTCCGGCTACTTCCTGGGCTTCGTGAAGGAATACCTGCTCGACCCCGAGCGGCGCGACTGGATGGGCTTCACCGGCAACGTCGTCGGGCGTTCCGTGCTCACGAGCATGGTGCATATCGCCTCCACGGGCGTGCTCGGCTACTTTGCCGGACTTGCCGTCTTTGCAGCTCCGCATCTGCAGGAGCATAAGTCCCGCGGCGTGCGCCACCGCGTTATCGAGTACGTACACCGTCTCTTCGGCATGCGTCGCACCGAGGTCTTCCGTCGCCAGATGGTCCTGGCAGGATTTACCTGCGCGGTCCTGCTCCACGCCATGAGCAATTTTCTCGTCACGCTTCCCGACGTGCTCCCGGGCAATCCGCGCACGCTTGGCGATCTGCTCCAGGCCGGCGAAGGATCCCCGTTTAACTACGTCGCGCTGCTTCTCTTCCCGACGCTCTTCTACGTTGTCGGCGGATTTTATCTCCTCACCTCGCTGTTCGCGCGCAAGGAGAACATGAAGGAACGGGGCCACCTGATTGTCGTCGACACGTTTGTCACCGGTCAGAGCGAGGTCTAAGCTGTGTCTCATGTTCGCTCCCACTCTCTTTGGTCGTGGCTCACGGAGCCGCTCTCTCGTCGTTCGCACGATTGCGTCCGGCATCCTGTTCCTGCTGATGGTGCCGTCCGGTCTGGGCGCAACGTACTCGGCTGACGTGCTGACAGTGTCCGACGCCCAAGCGGTGACGCGCGGGGATTTCGTCCGCGCGGCGGTGAAGACCCTCGAGATCGAGACGGGCAAAGCGACGCCCATGCCCGGTGTTCCCACTTCGCTTGCGCCCTATGCGCGCGCCGCTGACAACAAGAAGGCGCTCGCCGTGTTCGGCACGGCGTTTGATCCGGCAAAGCCGATCACGCGCGGCCAGGCGATCCAGGTGCTTGCCGCCCTTACCGGCCTTGCTCCCGCGAAGGAGCTGACTGCGAAATATGCAGATGTCAAAACGCCCGAGGCCCGCGCCGCCGTGTCGCTCGCGGTGGAGTTCGGATGGTTGAGGCCGACCAGCACCCGCATCTTCGGGATGGACCGGACGCTCAATGGCCGCGAAGCACGGATGTTGCTCCAGCGCCTTGTCCGCTCGCTGCCCCAGGAGAACCACGAGAACTCGGGGCTCGTCCCGATCAAAGTGCGTGTGAACTCCGTGCCCACGCCGGTTCCCAAAAGCGATGTGCTGGAGGCGGTATGGAACCTGCTCAACGATCAGTACCTCTACCGTGACCGTATCGATGCCGAGAAGGCGTCGAACAAGGCCATTCAGGGTCTGGTCGACAGCCTCAACGATCCCTACACCGTCTATCTGCCGCGCTCGTCCTCACAGCGTCTCCAGAACCAGCTGAAGGGCGAAGTGGAGGGCATCGGCGCCACCGTCGAGCAGACGGGCGGTCTCCTGCGGATCGTCACTCCGCTGCCCGGTTCGCCTGCGGAGAAGGCAGGGCTCCAGCCCAAAGACCAGATTCTCACCGCCGATGGCATGACCCTCGGAAATCTCAGCCTCGATGACGCGGTCTCGCACATCCGCGGACCCAAGGGCTCCAAAGTGCTTCTCCGCGTTCGCCGCGACGGCGTCGAATTCGACGTCACTGTCACGCGCGACACCGTCCGCATCCCCGAGATCGACGTCACCTACCAGGATGACATCGCGATCGTGAAGATCTACCAGTTCGGGCAGACGACCGATTCGGGCCTGCGCGCCAAGCTCTCCGAGATGATGGCGACCAAGCGTCCCAAGGGACTCGTGCTGGATCTGCGCAACAATCCCGGCGGTCTGCTGCATGCCGCCCAGGTGACTGTGGGCAACTTCGTGCCCAAGGGCACGGCGTATGTCAGCATCAACTCGCGCGGCGAATCGCACATCGAGTACACGACTGAAACGCCCACCGTCGATGCCACCGTCCGCATGGTCGTGCTGATCAACAAGGGATCGGCGAGCGCGTCGGAGATCGTCGCCGGAGCGCTGCAGGATGCCAAGCGCGCGACACTCGTCGGCGAGAAATCCTACGGTAAGGGCACCGTTCAGCAGCTTGTCGAATTCAACGACGGTTCCAGCCTCAAGCTGACCATCGCCGAATGGAAGACGCCGCTCGGGCGCAAGATCGATGGCCTCGGCATCGAGCCGGACGTGACGATCGTGAAGGGCGACCGCGACGACCAGATGGTGAAGGCGGTCGAGGTTCTGCGCCGCTGAGCGGCGGCCCTTTTGCTCCGGAGCGCGTCACCCGATAGGCTGTCGGAGTCCCTCCCCGTCTCATGCAATTTCTCCAGAGCGTCGTCGATGTCTTCCTGCATATCGACACGCATCTCCACGCGCTGATCGTCCAGTACGGCACCTTCACCTATGTATTGCTGTTTCTGGTCATCTTCTGCGAGACGGGTCTGGTGGTGATGCCGTTTCTGCCCGGGGATTCGCTGCTTTTCGCCGCAGGGGCGTTCGCGGCGCGCGGGGCCTTCAATCCCTATATCCTCTTTGCGTTGCTCACTGTGGCGGCCATTCTCGGTGATGCCTGCAACTACGCCCTCGGCCACAAGCTCGGCCGGAAGGTCTTCAGCGGCAAGTATCCGTTCCTCAACCACAGCCATCTGATGGGAGCGGAACTCTTTTATGAAAAGCACGGCGGCAAAGCCGTCATCCTCGCCCGCTTCCTGCCCATTGTTCGCACTCTGGCACCGTTTGTCGCGGGTGTCGGAAAGATGAAATACCGCAAGTTTGCGGCCTATAACATCGTCGGCGCGATCGTGTGGGTGGGTCTGTTCGTCTTCGGCGGATATCTGTTCGGCAACATCCCGGCGGTGGAAGAGCACTTCTCGCTCGTCATCGTCGTGATCATCGGCTTGTCCGTTCTGCCGCCCGCGATCGAGTTCCTCCGGCACCGGCTGGGGGCGCAGGGTGCAGACGCCTGATGGCCTTCTCCAAAAGTCGTGTCTAAGGCCCTTGTTCGTCATGGACGCTTCACGTAGGATTGCGCGGCTTTTCCTCCCATATTCCTTATGTCAGGAACCGTCTCCTCCGTTGTCGGCGCTGTCGTCGATTGCCAATTTGAATCGACGAAAGAGCTTCCTTCGCTGTTCTCCGCCCTTACGGTGAAGATCGGAGACAAGCAATTGACCCTCGAGGTGCAGCAGCATCTGGACGGCGCGTCCGTCCGAACGGTCGCGATGGGATCAACCGATGGTCTCTCCCGCGGCTCCGCCGTTGAGGACACAGGCGCACCCATCTCCGTCTCCGTGGGACCCGAGACGCTCGGGCGCATGTTCGACGTTCTCGGCAATCCGATCGACGGAATGCCGCCCATCAAGACTGCCAAGAAGTACCCCATCCACCGCCCTGCGCCCAATTACACCGACCAGTCCACCTCCACCGAGGTGCTGGAGACCGGCATCAAAGTCATCGACCTGATCTGTCCCATCCTTAAAGGAGGCAAGGTCGGACTCTTCGGAGGAGCCGGCGTTGGCAAGACCGTTGTCGTCAAAGAGCTGATCCGCAACATCGCCGCCGAGCACGGCGGATTCTCGGTGTTCGCCGGAGTGGGGGAGCGCAGTCGCGAAGGAAACGACCTCTACTACGAAATGAAGGAATCCGGCGTGCTGGAGAAGACGGCCCTCGTCTTCGGTCAGATGAACGAGCCGCCCGGACCCCGCCTCCGCGTGGCCCTCACCGGCCTCTCGATCGCCGAATACTTCCGCGACGAGGAGCACCGCGATGTGCTGCTGTTCATCGACAACATCTTCCGCTTCACCCAGGCCGGTTCCGAGCTCTCCGCTCTCCTCGGTCGTATCCCCTCCGCCGTGGGTTACCAGCCGACGCTGGCCACGGAAATGGGTGCGGTGCAGGAGCGTATTGCCTCCACCAAGAACGGTTCTATTACCTCCGTGCAGGCCATTTACGTGCCCGCCGACGACTTCACGGATCCGGCTCCGGCCACGACGTTCGGTCACCTCGACTCCACGATCGTGCTCACCCGCTCGCTCGCCGAGCTCGGGCTCTTCCCGGCTGTCGATCCGCTGGAATCCAACTCCACCATCCTCGCGCCCGAGGTGGTCGGGGAGGAGCATTACATGGTTGCGCGCGGCGTGCAGAAGGTGCTCCAGCGCTACAAGGAGCTCCAGGACATCATCGCGATCCTCGGTATGGAGGAACTGAGCGATGACGACAAGCTGAGCGTCCAGCGCGCCCGCAAGATCCAGCGTTTCCTCAGTCAGCCGTTCTTCGTCGCCGAAGTCTTCACCGGCACGCCGGGCAAGTTCGTCACGCGCGACAAGACCGTGCAGGGCTTCAAGGCGATCCTCGACGGCCAGTACGACGACGTTCCCGAGCAGGCCTTCTACATGAAGGGCGGCATCGACGAGGTCCGCGCCTGATCCGCGTCACCGTCCCTTTTCCGCACGCTCCATGCTGCATCTCGAGATCATCACGCCGGACCAGACCGTCTTCGATGGCGACGTCGACTCGGTGACGTTGCCCACGGGCGACGGCGAGATCACGGTGTTGCCCCATCACATTCCGCTGATGACGACGCTCAGTTCCGGTTCCGCCATCGTGCGGGCCGGAGGAGAGGAACATGTCTTCGCCGTCTCGCGCGGCGTGATCGAAGTGGATGGCACCTCGGTGCGCGTTCTCGCCGACAGCGCTGACCGCGCGGAAGCCCTTCAGGAAGCCACAATCGAGAAGGCCAAGATTGCCGCCGAGAAGCTGCTCACCGAGCGTCGCGGCGACGCCGAGGGCTTTGCCGAAGCGTCCGCCATCCTCGAGCGCGAACTCGCCCGTCTCAAGACCGTCCGTCGTCACCGCGGCCGCCGCAGCTCTGGCGTGCCGTCCCAGGGTTCCTGAGCCGCAGTCATGATCCAGCCTGTTCCTCCGCCTCCGCCCACGCCTCCCCGCGTTGCCGGGTCTGAGCCGCTGATACAGGCGTTCAGCATTGTCTGGGAACTGGGATACCTGATTGCCGTGCCCGCTGTCATCCTCGGGTTCGGCGGCGCGTACATCGACAAGTACTTCCATACGTCGCCGGTGTTTCTGCTCTCCGGGCTCATGTTCGCGATTGTGGCGTCCAGCGCGGGCGTGTACCGGATGATCCGCAATATGATGCCACCTGAACCCCCCTCCGCCCCCTCGCCTCCTTCCTCGCCGCCTCCCGCGGCATCCTGACCCGCAGTCGCGGGTTTTGCTCCAGTCAGAGTGACGTCTTAGGCCATTGACAGGGACTCACCTCTGCCTCACCCTCCGAACCATGGCAGCTATCCACGCACCCACCCTCGCATCCGAGACTATCGGCTACATCGGCGCCTTCCCGCTCCGCAACACCATGCTCATGGCATGGCTTGCCATGGCCGTTCTCATCATCTTCGCCCTCGCGGCGCGCAGCACGGGATACCGTCTGATCCCCGGCCGCTTCCAGACATTCGTCGAGATGATCGTTGAGGGCTTGTTCAATTTCTTCGATTCCATCCTGCAGAACACCGCCCGTACCCGGACGCTGTTCCCGCTCATCGCCACGCTGTTCCTCTTCATCCTCATCGCCAACTGGATGGGTATCCTGCCCGGCGTCGGCAGCATCACCATCCTGGGGATGCATGAGGGTGAAGAAATAGCCATGCCGCTGTTCCGCTCCATGAACGCGGACGTGAACATGACGCTCGTGTTCGCCATCGTCGCCATCGTTGTCACGCAGATCTTCGGCGTCGCCACGCTCGGCATCCTGCCCCACCTGAGCAAGTACTTCGTCGCTCCGTGGCGCGATCCGATCGGCACCTTCGTCGGTCTCCTGGAGTTCCTCGGCGAGTTCACCCGCATCATCAGCTTCAGCTTCCGTCTCTTCGGCAACGTGTTCGCCGGAGAAGTGCTTCTCGTCGTGGTCTCGGCGCTGGTGCCATACGCGGTTCCGATCCCGTTCCTCGGGCTCGAGATCTTCGTCGGCTTCATCCAGGCGCTCGTGTTCGCGATGCTCACCCTCGTCTTCGTCTCCATGGCCACCACCGCTCACGGCGGCCACGACCACGAAGCGCCGCGTCCCGTTGCGGTTCCTGCATGATCTTGACCGGGCAGAGTGCCCGCCTAGACCCTTGATTCCCGTTGGCCCCGTCCGTACAATCCGCCCACTTTTCTTTACCCTCCTCCTTCCCACTCTTTATGGCTAGCGTTCCCGAGGTTGTCGACACCGTCGCGCAGGTCGCTCCTCTCTTCGATAAGAACTTCGCCATGGCCATGGCCATGGGTCTCGGTGCCCTCGGTCCCGGTCTCGGTATCGGTATGGCTGCTGCCAAGGCGATGGAAGCCATCGGCCGCAACCCGGATGCCGCCTCCAAGATTCAGACTCCGATGATCCTTATGGCCGCGTTCGCCGAGGCCATCGCCATCTACTGTCTCGTCGTCGCCCTGATCATCAAGTTCGTCTGATCGGCGCACACCTTTTGTCTTCTCTTCCGGCCTGACCGCCGGTTCCCCTTCCTCCCATGGAACTTCTCGCAAAACTCGGCATCGACTGGGGCGTGATGCTCGCTCAGCTCATCAACTTCGGTGTCCTGATCGTCGCTCTCTCCTACTTCGTCTACAAGCCGGTCCTGCGCGTCATCGACGATCGTCGCGAGCGCGTCCGCAAGTCCATGGAAGACGCCAAGGCGATCGAGAACCAGAAGCGCGAAATCGACCAGTTCAAGGTCGAGCAGTTCCGCAAGATCGATGAAGAGTGCGGCAAGTTCCTCGCCACCGCCAAGACCCAGGCAGAGCACGCCCGCAAAGAGATCCTCGCCGGCGCCGAGAAGGAGGCCGCCGCGATTCTCGCCAAGGCCCGCCAGCAGCTCGATGAAGAGCGCAACCGCATGGTCGGCGATGTCCAAAGCACGCTCGCGTCCGTGATCGTCCGCATGACGGAGAAGATCCTTGAGCGCGAGTTCTCCGGCACCGATCAGCAGCGCCTCATCGGTTCCGTCCAGAAGGAGCTTCCCGCGATGCTCAAATGAAAGTCACTTCCACCGACGTCGTCCGGGCATTGCTGGATCTCAGCCGCAACCTCCCCGCTCCGATGGAGTTCCTCCGTGGCGTTCGCGATGAGCTCACCAGGAAGATCACCACCGAGGAGCAGACCGTCCATGCCGTCATCGTCACCCCGACGGGGGATGCCGGCGGACTCAAGGACACGGTCCTCAAGCTGCTCAGCCAGAAGTTCCCCGGCCGCCCGGTCGATCTGCAGGAGCAGGCCGACTCCACGCTCATCGGCGGCGCTGTTGTCCGTTTCGGCGACGAGCAGGTCGATATGAGCGTCCGCACAGCACTCCAGCAGGCCGCCGATCAGTTCGCCTCGTCGGCGCGCGCATCCTGACATCCCCCACCCCCATCCGCTTATGACACTCAGCAAGGATATCATCGGACTCCTCGAGCAGAAGATGACCTCCTACCGCAAGCAGGTGGAGCAGGAGCACATCGGTACCGTTATCGAAGTCGGTGACGGCATCGCCAAGATCGACGGTCTCGCCGACATCGGCGCGTCCGAAATGATCGACTTCGGCAACGGCGTCATCGGCAGCGCGCTCAACCTCGGCCGCGACTCCGTCGGCGCGACGATCTTCGGCGATTACAGCAAGGTCCGCGAAGGTGACACGTGCCGCGCCATGGGCCAGATCCTCTCGGTGCCCGTCGGCGATGACCTGATCGGCCGCGTCGTTTCGCCCCTTGGTGAAGCCAAGGACGGCGGACCGGCCATCTCCCGCAAGACCCTCTACCCGGTTGAGAAAATCGCCCCCGGCGTCATCGAGCGCAAGTCCGTCGGCATGCCGCTTCAGACCGGCATCAAGGCCATCGACGCGATGATTCCCATCGGCCGCGGCCAGCGCCAGCTGATCATCGGCGACCGCCAGACGGGCAAGACCGCCGTGGTCATCGACGCCATCATCAACCAGAAGCACACCCAGAAGACCGACCGTCCGGTGATCTGCGTCTACGTGGCCATCGGTCAGAAGGAATCCAAGGTCGCCAAGATCGTGGAAGAGCTCCGCAAGCACGGCGCAATGGAATACACGATTGTCGTCAGCGCCGGCGCCTCCGAGCCCGCCGCTCTCTCGTACATCGCCCCCTTCTCGGGCACCGCGATGGCCGAGTACTTCCTGGACCAGGGTAAGGACGTTCTCTGCGTCTACGACGACCTCAGCAAGCACGCCTGGGCTTACCGCCAGGTGTCGCTGCTCCTGCGCCGCCCGCCCGGCCGCGAAGCCTACCCTGGCGACGTCTTCTACCTGCACTCCCGCCTCCTCGAGCGCGCCTGCTGCCTGGACGAAAAGAACGGCGGCGGCTCCATCACCGCTCTCCCGATTGTCGAGACGCAGGAAGGCAACATCTCCGCCTACATCCCGACGAACATCATCTCCATCACGGACGGTCAGATCTTCCTCGTCTCCGATCTCTTCTACAAAGGCATCCGCCCCGCCGTCGACGTCGGTATTTCCGTCTCCCGCGTCGGTTCGGCCGCCCAGAAGAAATCCACCAAGAAGGTTGCCGGACGCCTCCGCATCGACATGGCCCAATACCGCGAGCTCGCCGTCTTCGCGCAGTTCGGTTCGGACCTCGACGCCGCCACCAAGAAGCAGCTCGATCGCGGCTCACGCCTCACCGAGCTTCTCAAGCAAGGCCAGTACGAGCCGCTGCCGGTCGCTGAACAGGTCGCGATTCTCTATGCGGGTGTCAACGGTTACCTCGATGACGTGCCCTTGGACAAGATCCGTGAGTTCGAAACCGAGTTCCTGGAGATGATGCGCACGCAGCAGTACACGGTGCTCGAGCCGCTCTCCACCGAAATCACCAAGGACGCAGAGGAATCCCTCAAGCGCCTGATCGTGTCCTTCAAGGAACGCAAGGGCTACGTCACGCCGGTCGCCGCGTAAGCTCCTCCTCCACCGCACTACCTCCCATGGCACAGAGCCTCCGCGATCTCCGGCGCAAGATGAAGGCCATCAAGTCGACGAGACAGGTCACCAAAGCCATGGAGTTGGTTGCCGCTTCGAAGATGCGCCGCGCTGTCATGAACGCCCAGGTTCTGCGCCGCTACGCGCTGACCGCCTGGACGATTCTCCGCAAAATCGCGCACGCGCACCCGGGCCGCCACCCGTTCCTGGAAGTCCGCCCCGCCAAGCGCACGCTCGTCGTGGTGCTCACGTCCGACCGCGGTTTGTGCGGAAGCCTGAACACGCACCTCTTCCGCGCTGTGTCCCAGTACATCAAGTCCTCGAAGGAAATGCGCGCCGGTGCCGAGCTCGATTTCGTCGCTGTGGGCCGCAAGGGCCAGCAGTTCCTCTCCCGCGCCGGTCACAAGGTCGTCGCGGCGTTCCCGGCGCTCTCCAATCACCCGAAATTCAAGGATGCCCTGCCGGTTGCCCGCGTGGCGATCGATGGATTCCTCGAAGGAACCTACGACCACGTTGTGCTGATCTACAGCAGCTTCCTCTCCGCTCTCGTGCAGGAGGCGTCGGTCAAAGTGCTGCTCCCGTTCTCCGAAGACGAGCTCAAGGCGATGGTCACCCAGATGTTCCAGCGCAAGCGTCTCAGTAAAGAAGAAGAGATCGGCCTGGAGGCCAAAATGCCGGACACCGAGTACGTGTTCGAGCCGACCGAAGCCGACGTCCTCAACCGCATCCTGCCCCAGCTCACCGAGCTGCAGCTGTATCAGGCGGTCCTCGAAACCACGGCCTCCGAGCACTCCGCCCGCATGGTCGCGATGCGCAATGCGTCGGACAATGCCAGCGACATCCTCGACGACATCACTCTCACCTACAACCAGACCCGCCAGGCAGGCATTACGGCTGAGCTGTCCGAGCTCTCCGCCAGCAAAGCGGCGCTCGAGTGATGCTCTTTTAGGCCAGCCGCTGAGCTCCCGTCACTTCGCAGTGCTCTTTACTGGAATCCGGGTTTTTCCGGGGTACGATGTGCCTCATGCGTCAGATGGTGCAACTGGGCCGTGATGACATTGAAGTGGAGCGCGAAGGGGATCCCGACGGCGAAAAAGTGCTTTTCACGCACGGTCTTCCGGGCACCGCCCTGGAGATCGCCATTGCCAGCGCACTGGCCCGCAGAGGCGGCTATGAGGTGCTCGGCATCAGCCGGCGGGGGTACGGCCATTCCCGCTACCGGCCGACGTCCCTGGTTGAAACGGCTCGAGAGACGCCAAAGATCCTGGAGAAAATCGGGGTGAAAGATCCCGTGCATGCCATTGGCGTGTCTGCGGGCGGTGTCTATACGGCGGCGCTCGCACATGAGTGCCCCGATGCCCTCAGGTCGGTCACGCTGGTGAGCGCGCTGGCGCCTCCGGATCAGCCGGGCGTGATGGACCGGATGAACTGGAGTCACTATGCGATCCTCGGGCTCGCACGCAAGCTTCCCGCCTGTTTCCTCTCGCCCATTCTCTACTTCATGCGTCATCGGGCACTCAAGAACCCCGATGCACTGCTCCACCAGGTGAGGGACGAAGCGCCTCCGGGCGATCAGGAGGTTCTGCGTGTCCCTGCCAACCACGAAGTATTGCGCCAGTCACTCATCCACGCGCTGCGCTGCGGATACAAAGGTCTGATGCAGGATATTCTCAATCTTGCGGGGCCATGGGGGTTCGATCCCAAAGACATCAAGCCGCATGTGGAGGTCTGGCACGGTACCGATGATCTGATTGTTCCCAAGGAGAGCGGCGTGTACTACGGCAGTTCACTGAATTCCAAGAATCTGCATATGCTCGATGGCCGCGGGCATTTCATCGGCGCGGATGAGGCGGTTCTGGAGCAGATCCTCACTACCGCACGGGACCGGTGCGCGGTTGGTACAACGGCTATTTAGAATACAATTTTTGTTCATAATTTGCCTCTTCAATTAGCTCTCCATGAGTATTTTTCCTAAAATTATCCGGTCATGATCGATCAGCAGTTAGCCGATGTCACGCGCCTCCTCTCGTCTGCCGATGCGCCCGAGAGCCCTGGGGGTGCCGAAACCGCCCGTCAATTGCGCTATGCGGACTCCCCGGTGCGTTTTGCGCTCGAAGTGATCCGCGGCGATCTCGATGTTCTCCTGCTGCATCCGCACAACAATGTGCGCAAGCGCTTTCCCCCGCGTGCCGGTCTTACGACTGCAGAGCTCGTCGGACACAGTCTTCGACGCGAGGCGAGCCTGGCGCGCGCCGAGGAAACCGGCGGGCAGGAGATGACCGCAGAGGATCTCGCCTGTGTCATGGCGGCGATCCGCATGCCCCTGGAAGCGCTCTGTGCGACGCCCGAACGTCTCCGCTACGTCCGGTCGCAATTGCCCCGTATCCGGGAATTCGGCGAGGGGCCGGTGCGGGTCCTGACTCCGGCAGACTTCGACGCTGTACAGCTCCAGTGGCTCGAAACCCACATCCAGCTGAGCCGCATGCTGGCATCCCTGCTGTAACGATTGACGCTTTAGTGCCGGTGGGTCACGCTGTGCCGCCGTTTATGGACGACCTGGAACTCTACACAATTATCGGCCTGATGGATGGACGCGAGGACGGGCACAACCCGCTTGCGGCTAACGTGATCAGCGATCTGGACTGTCCGTGGACGGTTGCCGCGCAATTGCTGCTCAGTATTCGTGAGCAGACACATCAGATTCTTCATGACACCCCGCCCCATATTCTCGCGGCGCTTTCCAGGCGTCCCCTGGACGGCGAGAAGTTGCAGCGCCGCCTGTTCCTCCTTCTGCGGCAGGTCACTATGGATATGCGCGTGGCTCTAGCCCTGCAGCAGGAGGACGGCGATATTCCTGACCGCCCCCTGACGCGCGAGCAGCTGTTCTGCCTGTTTGCCGCCGTGGAGACACCTGATGAAGCTCTGCGTTCGCCCGCCGAACGCGAGCGCTACGTCCGAGGCCAATTGCCCCGGATCCGTGAGCAGGGGAACGGCAGGGCGAGTATCACCGGGGTGCGGGAATATTTTTTGACAGTGCAGCAGTGGCTGGAAGCCTACGTCATTGCCGTTGCGAGGATTCTCAATGAGGATGGCGATGAGGGAGGAGACTACGGCGCTGACACCGAAAACGACCCTGCCCCGGACGAGGGCGATTGGGTCGATTCGGACGGCGATGATGAACGGTGGAAGACCGGCGCGTAAGCGCTCAGTCGGTGTTGCCGAGCCAGCCCTTGCGGACGAACCATTTGCCGATTTCCAGGACCGGGATGATGGTGATTGCGACGGGCAGGATGACCAGCCAGTCTTCGGACGTGAGGGCGAAGGTATTGAACGGTTCGTGCAGCACGGGCACGTAGACGACAAGCAGCAGGAGGAGCAGTTCCCAGATCATCGCGATGTTCAGCCACTTGTTGCGGAACATACCGCGGATGATCGAGTGACGGTCCGAGCGGAAGCCGTAGGCCTTGAAGAATTCGACGAGCACGAGACAGACGAATGTCATCGTCATGGCTTCATCCGCGCCGCGGCCGGAGTGCGTGCCGAACCAGAAGACGCCGAGGTTGATGATCGTCGACCAGATGCCGCCGATGAGCATCAGCAGGATCACGGCGCGTGAGAAGATACCGTGCTTGGGATCGCGCGGCGGGCGCTTCATCAGGTCCGATTCCGGGGGGTCCACGGCAAGCGCAAGTGCGGGCAGGCCGTCCGTGGCGAGGTTGACGTAGAGGATCTGTACGGCGGAGAGAGGCAGGGGCCAGCCGAGGATCGTGGCGCCGGTCATGATGCCGATTTCGCCGATGTTGGCCGACAGCAGGTACATCAGGTACTTCTTGATGTTGCCGAAGATGCCGCGGCCTTCCTCCACCGCCGCGACGATCGAGGCGAAGTTGTCGTCCGTGAGCGTCATGGCTGCCGCTTCCTTGGTGACATCCGTTCCCGTGATGCCCATGGCCACGCCGATGTCGGCTTTCTTGAGGGCCGGGGCATCGTTCACACCGTCTCCGGTCATCGCCACGATGTCACCCTGCTTCTGAAGCGCGGTCACGACGCGCAGCTTGTGCGCCGGCGAGACACGTGCGTATACCGCGATCTTGTTCACTTCGGTCTCGAAGGTCTTGTCGTCCATGGCTTCCAGCTCCTGTCCGGTCACGACTTTCTCGGTGGTGAGCAGGCCCAGTTCACGCGCGATGGCTTCGGCCGTCACCGGGTGATCGCCCGTGATCATGATGGCGCGGATGCCGGCTTCGCGGCACTTGGCGATCGCGGCTTTGGCTTCGGGACGGGGCGGATCGATCATGCCGACGAGGCCGATGAACTTCATGCCTTTCTCCGCTTCACCGATGCCCACGCCGCCCTTGCGTGCGATGGCGATGACGCGCATCGCTTTCTGCGCCATGGCTTTCGCGGCATCGAGGATGGCCTTCCGGCCCGCGTCGGTCATCACCTCTTCGCTCGTCTCGCCCCAGGCGCGGGTGCAGGATTGCAGGATCACCTCTGGCGCGCCCTTGGCGTAGGCCATCTGGCCGCCATTGCCATCATGCAGCGTCGTCATGCGCTTGGTCTCGGACGTGAACGGGACTTCGTCCTTGCGCGGGAATTCCTTATCCAGTGCGTCCTTGAAGAGTCCTGCCTTCTGCGCGGCCACAACGATGCCACCCTCGGTGGGATCGCCCTGGATGTCGTATCCGTGCTCCTCTTTGATCAACTTGGCGTCGGAGGCCAGCGTGCCGCCTCGCAGGAGCTCCAGTACAGACTCCGACGGCTTGACCGTCTTGCCGTTCTGCGAGAATTCGCCGGCGGGATCGTAGCCGCTGCCGGACACTTCGATCATCTGTCCCGCCACGTAGACGGCCCGGACGGTCATTTCGTCTTTGGTCAGCGTGCCGGTCTTGTCGGAGCAGATGACGGTCGTGCTGCCGAGCGTTTCCACCGCAGGCAGGCGGCGGATGAGGGCATGGCGTTTGACCATCCGCTGCACGCCGATGGCGAGCGAGATGGTGACGACGGCGGGGAGCGCCTCGGGTACGACGGCAACTGCGAGCGCGATGCCGAAGATGAAGATCTCCAGAAGCGGTTCGCCGCGATAGAAGCCCAGCGCGCTGATGAGAATCACGATCACGAGCGCGGCCTTGGCGAGCGTCTTGCCGACTTTGTCCAGGTTTTTCTGCAGCGGGGTGTCCTCGCTCTCCACGGTCTGCAGCATGCCCGCGATCTGGCCGAATTCCGTCTGCATGCCGGTCGTCACGACCACGGCGCGTCCGCGCCCGTAGGTCACGATCGTGCCGGAGTGGACAATGTTCTTGTGGTCGCCGACGCCGAGCTTGGGGTCGGGGAGGGGATCGGCGTGCTTCTCGACCGGGAGGGACTCTCCCGTGAGAGACGCCTCATCGGATTTGAGCGTATGGACTTCTATCAGGCGCGCGTCGGCGGCGATCTTGTCTCCCGCGTTGAGCAGCAGGATATCGCCGGGCACCACGTCGTTGGCCGGAATCTTCATCTCCTTTCCGTCGCGCAGCACGGTTGCCGTCGGAGCGGCCATTTCGCGCAGCGCTTCCATCGCGCGTTCGGCACGGAACTCCTGCACGAACCCGAGGACGACGGCGAACATCACGATCACGCCGATGGCGATGGCCTCCACTTCGTGTCCGAGAAATGCGGAGAGACCCACGGCGATCAGCAGGATGATGACGAGGATATTCTTGAACTGCTCCGCCAGCAGCTCCCAGGCAGAGACTTTGTGTCCCGCAGTGAGCTGGTTCGGGCCGTACTCGGTGAGTCGGGCGGCCGCGTCGGCGGCTGTGAGGCCGGTGTCAGGCGACGTTTTCAGCCGTGTAATGGTGTCGGCGGCGGACAGCGTGTGCCACGCGACGGATTTCTGGGGTGTGGAGGGGGTGTTTTGCATGGCGAGATGCTACCCGAACCTGGGGTTTTGTAATAGAATTTGGCCATGGCACTTGCCGAAACACCGCAGGGCAACTCCGAGCAGCCGAAGCGCCACGCGCTAATGGCGCTGTGGGATGGCATCCGTTACTACGCCGCAGCAGCACTCAGTTTGCTGAAGGAGGATCCGGAAAAACGCAAATTGATTGAAGACACGCTGACACCTGCTTTCGTGGAGCGCTTCGCCGAAGAATACCGGCGCATGGTTGCCGAAAGCCGCGAAGATCCCGGATCGCTCATTCGCGCCTTCAAAGTGCAGGGCTGGGGCCACGAAGAAGACATGTACACTATTGTCTTCAGCGAACTCGTCCCGCGGGCACTCAAAGATCTCCCGCAGCCGTACTACGCCGAAGTGGCCGAGCGCCTGAGAAGCGCGTGCGGACTGCGTACTGGTGGCTGGTGAGCGGTCACGACAAAAGAGACATCCATCCTCCACATCCGGACCACATCACATGTTCGAGTAGAACTGCTTCTTGCGGTTCTCGCGGCGGTAGGCCTCGCGCTTGAGGGCGCGGATGCGCTGCAGGCGGCGCGTGAGCGGACGCTTGTGCGTGGACCGCTCGCGGAGGAGCTTGAGGATGCCGGACTTCTGCACCTGCTTCTTGAAGCGCTGCTGCAGACGGTCGCTGGACTCCTCGCCTTTCTTGATTGCGTAGATCGCCATAGGGCCGACCGAGATTACTTAATGCCTGAGGCGCGCGCAAGCCGAAATCCGCTCTCTGCGTCGCAGGATGTCATCGGCTGCACTGTAGACCGATCAGTCCGGCGCTTCCTGATGATCAATACTTGTATTCAGATTTTTTCTTATCCAGCAGGCTTTTTTCCGCAGTCCTTCCCGTATGATTGATTCTTGCTGACGCGGTCGAGCATCACGGCCATCTCGGCCCGGTTCACCGGATCATTGGGGCGCACCGCGCCGGTTGTAGCGTCTCCGGCGAGAATGCAGCGATCCGCGGCCGCCTGCACGCCGTAGGAGTACCAGCTGCCTGGAACCGTATCGATGAACGGGGGAGCGGCGTCGGTTTTCTCCAGTACGAAGATGCGGGTGATGAGCACGGCGGCTTCCGCGCGGCTGATGCGGTCGTCGGGACGTGCAAGGCACGGATGCTCGCCGTAGCAGTTGCCGTCGCCGCGCACCCAGCCCTGGCGGGCCGCCTCCTCTATTGTCGCGTAATGCCAGTCGTCAGGGGCACTGTCGTCGAAGCTCTGGAGCAGGGGCGGCTGCTGCGGGGATGTCCCGCTCACGGCCAACGTGAGCTTCAAGAACTCTGCGCGCGTTGCCGGGCTCCCGGGACGGAAGGTTTTTTGCGAGGCATCGAGTGCGCCTTTTGTCTGCAGCGAGGCGAGTGCCGGCGCGTACCAGGCGTCGCCGGGCACGTCCGCATACCCCGCAGCGAAACCGAGGGAGGGGAGCAGGAGAAGCGAGAGTGCGACTGATCGCTTACGCATGGAAATGACCGTACCAGCGCGTGACGGGCGGGGCAAAGTACAGTCTGCTTAACGATTTTTTGATCAAAAAATGTGTACGATAAAAGTGTGTAGGGAAGCCGATGAACCGGGCATTGCCAGCACGGGAAAGTCTCTCTAGAATCCACCAAGATATGGCCAAAACCGATTATTCCGCACAGCAAATCCAGGTTCTTGAAGGCCTGGAACCCGTGCGCAAACGCCCCGGCATGTACATCGGTTCCACCGATGTGCGCGGTCTGCATCACCTGGTGTGGGAGATCGTCGACAACGCGATCGATGAGGCGATGGCCGGACATGCCGACGACATCACGGTCACCCTCAACGAAGACGGCTCCGTCTCGGTCGAAGACAACGGCCGCGGCATCCCCGTGGACATGCACCCCACCGCGAAAAAGTCCGCGCTTGAGGTGGTACTCACCGTGCTCCACGCCGGAGGCAAATTCGGCGGCGACGACTCCGGATACAAGGTGTCCGGCGGTCTGCACGGCGTGGGCTCCTCGGTCGTCAACGCGCTCTCCTCCTATATGAAGGCCGAGGTCCACCGCGACGGCGCTCTGCATATGCAGGAGTACAAGCGCGGCAAGCCCGTCGCCGACGTGAAGAAGATCGGCAAGAGTGACAGGAACGGCACCAAGATCACGTTCATGCCGGACTCCGAGATCTTCGACACGCTGGAGTTCAGCCTGGACACGATCCTCACGCGTTTCCGCCAGCAGTCGTACCTCACCCGCGGTATCACGATCTCGCTGATGGATGCCCGCAAGAACCGCCCGGAGGAGGACAAGCAGTACCCGCGGCTCTATCGCTTCCATTTTGAAGGAGGTATCTCGGCGTATGTCACGCATCTCAACGAATCCAAGGAGAAGATCGGCAGCCCGATCTGGTTCGAAAAAGACACCACAGACGGTTTTGTGGAGGTCGCCATGCAGTACACGCAGGCGTTCCAGGAACACGTGGTCAGCTTCGCGAACAACATTCATACGGCCGAAGGCGGTCACCATCTCACAGGCTTCAAGGCCGCGCTCACCCGCACCATCAACGCCTACGCCCGCAGCTACGGCATCCTCAAGGAGAAAGAAGAAAACCTCACCGCCGATGACGTGCGCGAGGGTCTCACCGCGGTGATCGCCGTCCGCCTCCGCGAGCCCCAGTTCGAAGGTCAGACCAAGGGCAAGCTCGGCAACGCCGAGATGAAGACCGCGGTCGAGACGGTCGTGAACGAACGCCTCGCGATGTACCTGGAAGAGAACCCGGGCGAGGCCAAGGACATCGTCGCCAAGTGTCTCCTCGCCGCCCGCGCCCGCATGGCCGCCCGCGCCGCCCGCGACAGCGTGATCCGCAAGGGCGCGCTGGAAGGCATGACGCTCCCGGGCAAGCTGGCCGACTGCTCCAACAAGGATCCGAGCCAGTGCGAGATCTACATCGTCGAGGGTGACTCCGCTGGCGGTTCCGCCAAGCAGGGCCGCAACCGCGAGTTCCAGGCGATCCTCCCGCTGCGCGGCAAAATCCTCAACGTCGAGCAGGCCCGTCTGGACAAAATGCTCGCCAACAACGAAATCAAGGCGCTCATCATCGCGCTCGGCATGGGCGTGGGCGAGACCAAAGACATTTCCCGCCTGCGCTACCACCGCATCGTGATCATGACCGACGCCGACGTCGACGGTGCCCACATCCGCACCCTGCTCCTGACGCTCTTCTATCGCTACTACCCCGAGCTGCTCGATAACGGATTCCTCTACATCGCCCAGCCGCCGCTCTACAAGATCCAGAAGGACAAAGAGGTGCGCTACGCCTACACGGATCAGGAGAAGGCCGCCACGCTCAAGGAGTGGGGCATCAAGGACGAAGAGACGCAGGAAGCACCCGAAGCAGAGACGTCTGCCGAGGAGGACGCTGATGCCGCCCTGACGAAAGCCGGCAAGGCTCCGCCCAAGAAGACGCGCAAGATCAACATCCAGCGCTACAAGGGTCTTGGCGAGATGAACCCCGACCAGCTCTGGGACACGACCATGGACCCCGATAACCGCATCATGCTCCGCGTGACGATGGAGGACGCCGAGAAGGCCGATGCCGTCTTTACGACGCTGATGGGCTCCGAGGTCGCGCCCCGCAGGAAGTTCATCCAGACGCACGCCAAGACGGTCACGAACCTGGATATCTGATCCTCAGACGGTTCGGTGAGCCCTGCTTTCAAGCTTTCTCTTTGAGCTTTTCGTAGAGGGCGAGGGCTTCGCCGACGGCTTTGTCCATGTTGATGTAGCGGTAGGTCCCGAGGCGTCCGGCGAACGACACGTTCGGCAGCTTGGCGGCTTCATCCGTGTACTTTTTAAGCAGCTCGCGGTTCTTTGTGTTCGGCACGGGGTAGCTGGCCTCGCCCTCCCACGACGGGAACTCGCGGCAGATGACCGTGTGCTCGCCGTCCTCGCGCATGTAGAACTTCTTGAACTCCGTGATTCGCGTGAATTTCACGTCATCTTCGGTGTAGTTCACGACGGCGTTCGGCTGATAGCTGGGCATCTTGAGCGTTTCTAGATCGAAGTGCATGCAGCGGTATTCCAGCTTCCCGAAGCGGTATTCAAAGAACTGGTCGATGCAGCCCGTGAAGATCAGATGCTTGTGTTCGGGCTTGTCTTTCATGGCGAAGAAATCCACGCCCATCTGCACCGTGATGTTCGGATGGTCGATCATCTTCTCGAAGATCGGCGTGAAGCCGTCGACCGGCATGCCCTGGAACTGGTCGTCGAAGTAATAGGGGACAGTGTTGTATCGGATCGGCAGGCGCTCCAGCACGGCCGCATCGAGTTCTTCCGGATACAAGTCCCACTGCTTCTTGGTGTAGTGCTTCACGAACGCGTCGTAGAGATCGACGCCGAACTTCGAGACGACCACATCGCGCGAGTTTTTGATCTCTCCGGTGTCCTCGCGGATTTTGGCCAGGAACGCCTTCAGCTCAGTTTCATCCTTGAGATTGCTGCCGTAGAACATATTCACCGTGTTCAGGTTGATGGGCACCGGGTAGTACTTGCCCTTGTAGTAGCTGATGACCTTGTGGCGGTAATCGTTGAATTTGGTGAAAGTGCAGAGGTAATCAAAGACCTTCTTGTCGTTCGTATGGAAGATATGCGGGCCGTATTTCTGCACGATGATGTCGTCAGGCCCCTTGTAGTCGAAGCAGTTGCCGCCGATCTGATCCTTCTGGTCGATGACCAGGATCTTCTTGCCGTCGCGCGCCAGATTGTCCGCCAGCGTCAATCCCGTGATGCCTGCGCCGACAATCAAAAAATCATATGCACCGGGTTTTGTCATAGAGGGACTCTACACCGCCGCCCAAAAAGAGAGAAGGCCGCTGCGACCCGGTTTTTGCCTCTGGGAAGCCGTTTGGACCCCTTCAGGCGGCCGCTTTCGCTCGGGTCCGCTTCGGTGCCGCTGCGGCCTCTGTCTTCGCCGTTTGGATCAGCTTTTCGTACAATCTTTCGTGGCTCTCGCCCATCGCTGCCAGGCTGTAGTTTTTGACCACGGCGTCGCGGCTGGTCGGGCGCAGGTTCTCCAGGTCTTTTTTATCCAGCGCCACCAGCGCCTGATAAATCTCCTCTTCGTCGCATTCCTTCAGCAGATAGCCCGTCTTCCCGGGGATGATGATCTCGGGCGTCCCGCCTTTGTTCGTTGCCATCACCGGGGTTCCGCATGAGAGCGACTCGACCGGCACAAGCGAGAACGCTTCGTCCCAGCGGGTCGGCAGCACGGTCAGGTCCGCTTGCGCGTAGTGCGAGGCGATCTCCTTCTGGCCCTTCACGAAGCCGACCCATTTGATGCATGCGTCCTCCTTGGTTGCGCGGATGAGCAAGGGTTTGAGGTGGCCCGATCCGACGATGCTCAGCACTACCTTGCGCTTCTGAGCGACGCGCCGGACGGCCTTGATCAGCACATCGATGCCTTTCTCCGGCATGATTTGTCCGACGAACAGAAGATTGAGCGTGTCATTCTCCTTGCGCGGCTCCGGGCAGAAGACGCTCTCGTCGATGCCGGCATATTCCAGAAACACCTTCGAAGCCGGCAGCTTGGTGCGCTTCTGCACCTGTTTGAGGATGAATTTGCTGATGCAGTTCACGCCTGCGATCTTATTCAGATGCAGCTTGAGCATGGTGAAATGGCAGTACCACACTTTATCGAGCACGTTGTGGTGTGACCCGACCGCTACGTGGAGCGTGACGAGGACGGGAGCACCGATCTTCCGCACGTACCCGAAGAGGAAATCGAACGTGCCGCACGGCCAGTGGTAATGGATGATGTCCGGACGGAACTCGCGGATTTTTTTGAGCAGTTCCATGGGGTTGTGTACCAGCGGCGCCAGGCCAAGCACGGACGTGGACCGCGCCTGCACGAGGAACTCGACGGATTCTTTTTTCCACTGCGCTTCGGTGACCATCAGCACGTCATGCTTTCTGCTGAGCATGTGCTTGTACAGATTCAGACAATAGGACGCGATGCCCCGCTGGCCGGATGTCAGGATCACGATTCTCATGTGGATGGCGGTAGGGGGACTCGACGAGTTTCGCCAATGCAAGCGACGACGCTCACAGAGGCGCTCTACGGCGAATGTAGCAAGGCGCCCCGCACGCGGTCAACAGACCCCATGATCGTGGCTTTATGAAGCCATTTTTGGTGTCCGTAAAACCGGTGGTCAGCGGATGTCCTCGCTGTTCTGCGTGACGGCTTTCTTGGTCAGGAAGATCGACAGGAAGTTGACGCAGTAGATCCAGCCCATGAGCAGCAGCCCGCGGGAGGCGAAACGCCGTCCCGAAGAGTAGACGAAGAACCTGAATGAAAATTTGATTTTGCCGATGTCCCGGAGCCTGCGCGCTGTGGAGGCGTCCTCCCCGTAGAAATCGATCGAGGTGTCGAAGCCGCCCATCGTCATCAGCGCTTCTTTTTTGGCGACGAAGTTGCCGCCAACGACCTGCGTTCCCAGCAGGGAACTGAGCCGGTACAGAACCTTCCAGGAGTACCAGATGAACCGGCGGCGCACGTAGGACAGATCATAATAATCATAGGGGCCGCTGAGGCAGATGAGCGTGGGATCGCGCTTGAACTTCTCACGGATGACGTCGAACCAGCTGTCGGGCAGTTGGGTGTCTGCGTCCAGCGAAGCGTAGAAGTTTCCCCGCATTTCCGTCAGTCCGCGCTGGCGCGCGTAGGGCAGGCCTTTTTGGGGTTCGTAGATAACGCGGACCTGCGGGAACGATTTGGCGATCTGAGCGGTGCCGTCGGTGCTCGCATTGTCGACAACAATCACCTCCAGCAGTTCGGGATGGCGCTTGCGGAAAATACTTTCCAGGCAGGTGCGGATATAGCTTTCCTCATTGAAGGCGGGAATGATGATGGAGATGCGCATCGGTTCCGAGCTGGGAGGCGCTTCAGGCCTCCAGGGGACGCCGGAGAGCCAGTAGAGCGGTTTCTGAAAGCGGTGCGGGACAAAGCCGATGACGAGCGAGGGCAGCGAGAACACGATGATGCCGACGACGAACCAGAACTCGCGGACGGGCAGGCCGACGAACAGGATCGGCAGCATCAGCACGAACGGCAGCGCCTGCAGAGCCACAAGCGCCGGCATCGTGTACGACTTCAGCGTCGGGCGGTTCGACGAGCCGGTGCGTTTCTCCAGCATGCGCCGTTGAACGCTGAACTGCGTACAGAGCAGGAACACGGCCAGGACCGTGCCGCCCATCCACGGCGTGCCGGCGATCGCCATGCCCAGGATGCAGCGCAGGGCGTGAGGCAGGGCGTTCGCTGCGAATTCGATATACGGCCAGCGCTTGGCTCCCAGGCTGTACAGTACGTTTGCGAGGATAAAGAGAATGAACAACAGGAAGATGTTGTAGCCCAGGAAGGCATGTGCGTAGGACAATCCCGCGACAATACTGAACGCCACGTACAGCCATGCCTGCCACAGCCTCACGCGGCCCGAGGCGATCGGCCGGTGACGCTTCGCCGGATCTTCGCGGTCCAGTGAGACGTCGGCGATGTCGTTGAGTGCATACAGGCCTCCGTACAGAATGATATTGAACCCGATGTAGACAATCGCGAGACGGGGCAGCAGCTCCAGCAGCGGCATCTTGCCGAGCAGGATCGCCGAGGCGATAACCGTCGCGTAGTTGAAATGGCTGTGGAAGCGGATGAAGCCGAGGATGTCCCGAAGTTTCATCGTGTCAGCGGAGAAGGAAGGACGCAGTCGCGACAGCAATGATGCCGCCTGCCAGAGCGCCGCCGATGACATCGTGCAGATGGTGGTGGCCCAGGCGGATCCGCGACCAGGCAACCCCGAGGACGATGGCGGCTGACAACCATGAGAGCAGCATATCCGGATGCACCAGCGAGAACGAGACGGCGAAGGCCGCGGCGCGCGCGGTGTGGATGCTGGGGAAGCTGCCGGCGTCGTAGCGGCCGTAGAGGCCTTTGTCTGGACGCGGGATCGGGCGGGCGGTGGGATAAATCACTTTGAAGGCGCCGCAGAGAACCTCCGTGAGCAGCAGCGAGCCCAGTACCGGCATCCAGATACCGCTGATGAGCCGTTCCAGCAGCAGTGCCGCGGGCAGATACACCGTCATCGTTCCGAAGGACGTGATTTCGGACGCGAACGTGTCGATAAGAGAAGATCGTGCGGTCATAGTCCGTGATGCCGAAGGGGATACAGGTCAATCCTCGTCGACCTCGCCGATGTGGTCCCGCAGGACGTACTTGTCGAGGTTCTCTTTCCCGAGGGCCTTGATGATCTCGGGGATGGCGTCGTTGTAGGAGATCTGCTTCTGCTTTCCGGCCTTCATGTCGCGCAGAATGATCGTGTTTTCCTTCACCTCGAGCTTGCCGAGCAGCAGCGTGAAGCGCGACTCGAATTTGTCGGCCAGGCGCATCTGGCTCTTGAGGCTCGCCTCGCCGAGGGCACCGACGGTGTGCACGCCCTTCTCGCGGAGCTTGCTCACGAGAAGCAGACATTTCTTCTTGGCCTCGGGTCCCAACTGGGCGACGAACACGTCGACCTGGTCCTTGTTCGGGACCGTGACGCCCGCCTCCTTCATGTGCCAGATAACGCGCTCCACGCCCCCCGCGAAGCCCACGCCCGGCGTCGGCTTGCCGCCGAGCAGCTCGATCAGGCCGTCGTAGCGTCCGCCTCCGCCAATGGCGTTCTGTGCGCCGGAGCTGGAATCCCAGAATTCGAAGACGGTTTGCGTGTAGTAATCCAGTCCCCGCACGAGGCCCGGATTCGGCGTGTATTCGATACCGAGTTCATCCAGGTACTCCAGCAGCGTCGCGTGGAATTTCTTGCTCTCGTCGTTGATGAACTGGTCCATCTTCGGCGCGTTTTTCAGGAGGATCTGCGTGTCCTCCTCTTTGGAGTCGAGGAGACGCAGCGGGTTGTGCTGCAGGCGCGCGACGTCCTGCGCGGGCAGGTGACGCTCCTTGCCGATGAAGTAGTCCTTGAGGGCGGCCGTGAAGTTTTTGCGATCCTCGGGCGTGCCGATGTTGTTGATCTGCAGCTTGAGGCGGTCGAGGATCTTCAGGTCGCTCAGCACCTTGGTGACAACGTGGATCAGCTGCGCGTCCAGGCTCGGATCGCGGAGTCCGATGACCTCGAAGTCGAACTGGTTGAACTGCCTGTAGCGGCCTTTCTGCGGACGGTCATAGCGGAAGCACTGGCCGATGGCATACAGCTCGACCGGCTGAGGCAGCTGCTGCATGCCGTGCTCGATGTACGAACGGCAGATACCGGCGGTGAACTCCGGGCGGAGCGCGAACTGGGCCGACTTTCCCTCGTCATCCTTGCGTCCGACGACGGTGAAGAGCTCTTTCTCCACGATGTCCGTGTGCTCACCGATACCACGCTGGAACACGCCCTGGTGCTCGAACATCGGGGGGTCGATGCGTTTGTAACCGGCCTGGCGGGCGCGGTGACGCACGGCCTTCTTGATGTACGTCATGTACTGATGATCCTCGGGGAGGGCATCGTGGGTGCCTTTGGGCGTGCGGAAGAGTGGTTCGGACATGGGAGAGGAAGAACGTGTATTCGCGTGCTGGTACGCTTGATTGGTGAAGTGTACAGACCGAATAGCCCTTTGGGAAGGGTTTGTTGGGCTACATAGCCAATCGCCCGCAAGCCACCCCCGTCTGACGACCGGGAGTTGTGGATGATGCGGTCATGGCAAGGCTTACCTGCCAACAGTACCAGCCAAACGGCTATTCTACACAGATTTCCTATGGAGATCAAGGCTCTAAGAGCCTGTTTAGGCTGACCAGAGCCACAATAGACTATCGGCGCTGCTCATTCTTTCTAACGGGAGGTGCGATATGACCGATGCGACGACGACCGAGATCACGGGCTTCTGGATGATGGCCGCGGGTTGGCTGCTCTGCCTCTTTCTCCTCTACATGCTCACTGCGAGCAGGGAGAAGGCCGAGAAGGTCACCCGATGGATCGAGGAGAAGCTCAGGACCGGCTGGATCACGCAGATGTTCGTGGTTGCCCTCGGCGGCCCGATGCTCCTGCTGGTCGGCTGGTGGATCTGGGCGATCGGGAACGCCGGCCGACCGTGGCCGGGGTATCCCCTCGATGTGATCATGCGGTGGATGGGGTGGTAGGCAGAGCAGTCATTCCTGACAACGTGGTCAGGAAACAGGCGGGAGTCTATGGAGACTCCTGCCTTTCGTCGTGTGTGAATGGGGCGAGCGACGGGACTCGAACCCGCGACCCTCAGGACCACAACCTGATGCTCTAACCAAGCTGAGCTACGCTCGCCATGATGTGGGAATAAAAGAACAACGACCTGAGCATAACCTTGTTTTCTGGCGCCCCTCCGGGGCTGGGCCAAGCTGAGCTACGCTCGCCATGGACAAGGCCGGCCGCCGGTAAACCGGGGCCACGGCAGTGTAGGGCCAATCAGGCGGCGGTGCCAGTGGTCGCCGGGGGCGGCGAATCCGGGGCTTTGGGCTCGGTGAGGCTGTCGGCACGGACCACGAAGGCCACATCGCTGTCCTTCTTCTTTTGGGGTTCAACGGGAACGGGAGCGGGTTCTGCTTTCAGGATCGGCTTTTCTTCCATCACAGGCTGGGCCGGGGGTGTGACGACCGGTTCAGGTTTCTTGTCCGCGGCGGGCGCCGGTGCGGGATTGGCAGCGATGTTAACCGGAGCAGGCGCAACAGGAGCCGGGCTCGGAGCAGGAGTGACGGGTGCGGGGGCAGGGGATGGAGCGGACGGGGTTGCGGGCGATGTCGGCGGAGTCAGGGGGGTGCCCGGAGTGTCCGGTGCATCGGTGCCGTCTTCGTCATCATCCGTATCATTGTTTGCGGGCGCACCCGGAACTCCAGCAGCCGCTTGTTCCTTGCGCTTGCGCTGGTTCTCGCGATAGCGCATGCGCTTCCTGCGCTTGCGTTCCTTCTCGCGCTCGATGCGTTCCAGATCCTCCTTGGAGATGGCTGTTGGCGCGGCAGGAGCAGCAGCTGTCGTCGACGCAGGAGCGACTGCCTTCTGCATCACCGGAGGAGCCATTTCTTTTTTGACCTGCGCAGGAGCGCTGGGAGCCGGCTGAGACTGCACGGGCGGTGCAGCCTGGATTGTCGGCTTCTCTTCTTTCTTTTCCGGCGCCGGAGTCGCGTTCACGACCGGAGGCTGAACCGGCGCGGGTGCCGACTGCTCAGGCTTCTTGTCGATGACCGGAGCCGGAGCCGGTGCGGGTTCCGGTTTCTTCTCGACGATCGGCGCGGGCGCAGGCGTCGGGTCCGGCTTTTTTTCCACGACCGGAGCAGGCGCTGCGGGCGCAGGTTCGATCTTCGGCTCAGGCTTCTTCTCCACGACCGGCGGGGGAGTGGTCGGCAGGGGAGTCTCGGTTTTCACCTCCGGTTTGGGCTCGGGTTTTTTCTCAACGACCGGTGCCGGAGCCGGCTCGGCACTCGCGGGAGGTGGCGCAGGAGGCGTCGGCGTTGTAGCAGGCGTTTCTTTCTCCAGCCCCTTGCGAAGCCACGGTGGCGTGTCATCGGCCGGAGCGGTGTCTGTGGGGGGCTCTTTGCCCGGAGCCGCAACGGCCTTCTGCGAGAGTGCGGCGAGAGCCGCATCGGGAGGCGGCGGCGGAGCGTCGGTTGTTTTCGGTTTGGTCGTCTCCAGACCTTTCTGCAGCCAGGGCGGAGTGCTGTCTGCGGATGCCGAGGGTGACGGAGCGCCATCTGCTGGTGCAGAGGCGGCGGGAGGCGGCGGAGGCGGGGGGCCGGACTCCACGGGGGTCTTCTGTGCATCGTCCCGCAGCCAGGGCGGAAGCGAATCTTCTTCCGACGGGAGAGCCGGTGTCGGAGGTTCCACTTTCGGCTCGGGCGCAGGCGCGGGTGCCGAAGCAGGAGCAGACACTGTCGTCGCAGGAGCGGCAGCCGTGACAGGTTCAGTGCGGGGCTCAGGGGCAGGGGCCGGAGGTTCGATTTTCGGCTCCGGCTTCGGCTCCGTTTTTTTCTCAGGCATCGGAGCGGTCTTTGGCGTCGGCGTCGGAGCGGGTTCTTTTGACGCCGCGGGAGCCGGTGCGGAACCGTCGGACGACAGGCCTTTCTTCAGCCAGCTCGGTGCGGCCTTTACGTCGACGAAATCGCTCGGCGGGGGCGTCAGTGCTTTTTCTTTCTTCTTCGGGGGTGTCGGTGCCTCGTCTTCGCTCGGCTTCTCGCTGGGGGTGGAGCGCTTGAGTTCAAGCAGCGGCGCGGCGGATTCGACGATCTCGGTAGGTGTGCCCTCTTTTTTCTTTTTGTCCGTGATTGTGGCATCCAATCCGTCGCCACGACGGATCAGACGCATGATGCCTGCGACGAGCACGACTCCCAGAAGCAACGCACCCAGTCCGACGCCAAGAAGCTTGGCAATTGACAGGAGCGTGCCGCCGATTCCCCCGCCGGACGGTGCTGGAGCGGATGGTGCGCTTGACGACGAGGCTGCGGCTGCGGATGCCGAGGAAACCGTGGAGCCCGTTGCGGCAGCGGCGCCGAGTCCCGAGAGCGAGATGGTCTTGGTCCCCTGTGAGATGATGCGAGCGGTGGTGATGTTGCGCACAGTGACGGTAACGGTGTAGTCCCCGTCAGAGCGGTAGGTATGCACCGGCTCCGTGATGAGGCTCTGCGTGCCGTCGCCGAATTGCCAGTGGTAGAGAAGTTCGTTCGCGTTCGCCCCGACGAGCGGGAATATGAAGCCGATGTCCCCGCTGCCGCGGTTATCGATGCCGATCGTGCCGGGGATCTGGTCCGTTGGAAGCTCCGGTGTTCCCGCCCCCTCGTCGGGCGTGCCGTCCGGTCCCGGCGTTCCATCCGGATCCGGGGCGGGTTCGGCGTCGGTCGGGATAATGGCAAGCGACTGCTGCCGTCCGTCTTCGGCAAAGAGACGCATGGACCGCTCCGTTCTGTGGACGAGCCACAGGTGCAGGGCGTTCCCGTTCGTGCGGAAGAACGCCTGGGAGTTGTCCTGGTCGTCCGCGGCTTCGCCGTTGCCGTTCGTGTCGCGGTTCGTATCCGTATCCAGATTGATCGCCCCCTCCGGCGCGAGTGGCGGCGTCAATTTGACGATGCTGCGTCCTGCGGGGAGTTCGATGCGTCCGTCGACAGATGAGGGATCGGTTGTGACGAGAGCGCCTTCCGGAATCTCCACTGCTTCCTCCTGAGTGTTACGGGGCTCGACGGTGACGTTGATGATCTTGCGTACATGATCCCCTGTCTGCGGAAAATCCGCGGATGCGTCGATCTGATACTCGCCCGGTTCCGTCAGGCGCAGACGGAACAACGGCTCCCGTCCGGCTTCCACGAAATTACGGTCTTTGGTCACAATCCAGCTCAGCTGCACTGGCTCGTTGTCGATCAGTGCGAGCGCCTCAAATACCTCGCCTGCGGCGAAGCGGACGGTTTCCTGGTCGATCTCGTTCTGCGCCTGAGCCAGCGGCAGAGCCGCCAGAAGCGGCAACGCGAGGCCGGCGAGGAGAGCGGGCAGACGGCGCATGTTTCTCAGATGAAGTTGCCGGAGGAGATGAAGCCCACCACGGCGCGCGCGAAGAAAATCACGAGCAGACCGATGATGGCAAACAGGATGATCGACTTGGCTTTGGTCTTGGAATCATCCGAGCCCTGTCCGACAATCAGATAGATACCAGCGATGACGATGACGACCACGGCGGCGAGCGCCATGAAGTTCAGCACCTTGCGCATGAGGTCGACAACGGCTTCGCGCAGGGTCTTTTTCACCGGACCCTGGATGTTGCCGGCCTCGCCGACGCCGCCTTCCAGACCGGGACCGTCGAAGACCTGTGCGTGAACCGGCACAACCGCCGAGAGCGGCATGCAGAGCGTCGCAAGCATTGTCAGCGACAAGAGCAGGTGTTTCATACGTGTGAGGAGTAGGTGTTTTCGCTTCTATTATAGCAGAAAAACCTGTTTCGATCTATACTCTCCGTCATGCGTCCGACCACCCCCCGCCAGCTTCTGGCACAAGCCCAAACGCCCGCCTTGCTCGTCTCCGATCCACTCTCGATCCGTTTTTTGACGGGTTTACGGCTTACAGCAGGGCTCCTGCTCATACTGCCACGCCGGGCATTGCTCTTCGTTGACGCGCGCTACACCGATGCCGCTGAGCGCTTCGCCCAGGGGGTCACGGTCCGGGAGTTCGGGGAGCTCGGAAAAATCCTGGAAGACGTGCCGGTTTGCGGCATCGAAGCTGAAGAGGTCACTGTTGCCCGTCTTGTTTCTTGGAAGAGGAAATTCAAGAATACAAAATTTGTTCGTACAGTTGGGGCGGTGGGCGCCTTTCGAAGACAGAAGACCGACCACGAACTGCGCTCGCTTCGTCGGGCGCACAAGATCACCGGTGAACTGCTCCGTCGCGTGCCGTCGGCATTGCGCAAAAACATCACCGAAGACGGCCTTGCCCGGAAGCTTCTGCAGTGGGCCCTCGAACTTGGTGCCGATGGCCTGGCGTTCGATCCCATTGTCGGCTTCGGCACTCACACCAGTAGCCCGCATCATAGCCCCACATCGCGCGCACTGAAGCCCGGACATGTTGTGCAAGTCGACGTCGGCGCACGTGTGGACGGCTACTGCGGCGATCGTAGCGAGGTCTATTTCACCGCGCCGCCGACGCCGCTGCAGCGCCGCATCTATCAGACACTATGCCTCGCGAAAGACCGCGCGATGAAAGCGGCGAAAGCCGGCGTCACCAATCATCAGCTGGATAAAATTGCACGCGATGTCCTGCGCAAAGAGGGCCTCGATGAGGTCTTCACGCACGCACTCGGACACGGTGTGGGACTCGAAGTGCACGAGGGTATTACGCTCTCGCAGAAGGCACCCAAGACAGAACTGCTATCGCGTGAGGTCATTGCCATTGAACCCGGAGCGTACTTCCCAGGGCGGTTCGGCATGCGCGTCGAGGATATGGTCTTCGTCGAATGACCACTTTTTTGTCTGCCTGATGGGCTCTTCGTGAATCATGAGTGTGGCAAAAGAATTGCTATTTACAATATCATTAGACGTATTTGTCACTATGTGACCTCAGACAGATCCAGATTTTTTTGCTACAATACTCGGAACTATGCGCAATACACACACCAACATTTTTGCTTTTATCATGGGCTCCATCGGTATTCCAGCTTTTCTGCTGACAGCGACTGTTGCCCATGCTGTTGCAGAAAATCCGTTCACGGCGGGCATACCCTTTGAGCAGGATCTCGTGATCACCGCTTATTACTCACCGCTCCCGGATCAGTGTTGCTACGTAAAGGGGAGTTTTGAGGATGATGTCATTCTCAATGGCGAAGGGCACCATGGCGCCGACGGGACTGCGGTGTATCCCGGCATGGTTGCCGCCCCGCCCCGGTATCCCTTTGGCACACGCATTGTCGTGCCCGGCATCGGCACGGTGACAGTGCATGATCGGGGAGGCGCGATTCAGGAACAGCAGAAGAGCCATCGTCTGGACGTGTGGGCAGGCGTCGGCGAGGAGGGTCTTGCCCGTGCTCTTGCCTTCGGCGTGAAGCGCGTTCGCGCGACTGTCTACCCTCCGGGCACTACGCAGCCTGCCGAGGAAATCGCCCTCGATGCCCTGCCCGCCCCTTTGCAGATTCTTCAGCCGTATGCCATTGGCGGATCTGTGCTTGCGCGTCTGCGCGCGACGTTCGGTTCGCAGAGTCTGAGCGCGCTGCTCGTCCAAAAATTTCTCGTCGAGATGGGTTACATGAATGAGAAAGCCACCGGCTACTTCGGCCAGGCCACGCGTTCCGCGTTGGCGGCGCTCTATCGCGATCTCGGCTTGGAGGAAAGTCCCGATGCCGTCACCGAACGCTCTGCCGCATTCCTGGAGGCGCTCCGCCGCCAGCAGGGGGCGAAAGAGCCGCTGCCCGCGATTGTCGACGCCACGAGTCCGCGGTCGCATATCGCTGAAGTCCAGCGCACGATGCGGTTTCTCGATCTCTACCGCGGACGCACCAGCGGCCACTATGACGACACCCTCTTCCGCGCCATCGCCAATTTTCAGAAGAGCGCCGGACTGATCGCCGATGATTCCTCGCCCGGCGCGGGACGCATCGGGCCCAAAACGCGCATGCTCCTCGCGTCGGCCTGGAAGCGCCGCATGGTGAGCCAGAAGGCGGAGCACATCCTGATGGTCGCTGAAATCGAGCGCATTGCGGCAAAACGCATGGGCATCACCGCATTCTTTGGCTTCGGGCAGAAAGGCGATCAGGTGAAGGTGCTCCAGCGGCTGCTGGCCTCGGCTGGTCTGCTGCCTGCGGATCAGGTGACGGGCCTGTTTGGCCCTATGACGCAAAAAGCCCTCGTCGCGTTCCAGATGAATGCCGGCATCATCACGTCCGCATCCGATGATGGCGCCGGATACGTCGGGCCCGCCACGCTCGCCCGCGTCCGCACCGGAATGCGCGATCATCTCTACCGCCTCGTCCGCGCCCAGGGCTGGGACGCCCTCTGATTTTTTCCCGCACGTACCCATGACTCCGACCGTCGTCCTCTATACCGATCTGTTCCTGCGCATCGTCGTCTCCGCTCTTCTCGGCGGCGCGATCGGCCTGGAACGTGTCTGGCACGGGCGGCCCGCGGGCCTGCGGACCAATATGATGATCGCCATCAGCTCGTGCTTGTTCACGATCCTGTCGATCTACGGATTCCCCGACGGTCCGGGGGTGGACGCTTCGCGCGTCGCCTCGCAGATCGTCGTCGGCGTGGGATTCCTCGGAGCCGGAACGGTGCTGCATAACAACCATCACGTTCTGAACCTCACGACCGCGTCCACCATCTGGCTGGTCGCGGCCATCGGCATGGCCGCCGGCGTCGGCATGTATCTGCTTGCCGGTGTGGTCACGCTGCTCGCCGTCATCTCGCTCTCGTTTTTTGCGCCGCTCAGTGATTGGCTGAGTCACCACGCCGAACAGCACGCGCGCCGCAAGGGCGTCAAGATCGTCCACGAGGACTCCGGCGTGCATTTCGTTGCGCATCCCGCGCACCATCGCGCGCGGCATCGCAAGGAGCCCTTGGACGAGAGCATTGCCAAGGATTAACGGAAAAGAGCGTCCGCCGGTTGCGCGGAGGCCTGGTTTGAGGAAGCATGAGACCCTATGCGTCGTGCTATTGCCTTCCTGTGTCTCGCGCTTTCGTGTGCGCCCCCCGCGTTCGCCGCGGCTCCCGTGACGCGCCTCGATGGCTTCGTACAGATCTGGGACAGCATCCGGCGTCCGGCTGGTGACCCCCACGGTTACTTCTTTGACGACGTTCCCAAAGGCAGCAGGGGATCGGAGCAGGTGCTCTTCGCGCTCTACCGCGGAGTGATCGATAATGATGGTGATCTCTTTTATCCCGACGAGCCGCTGACGGCGTACCAGGCGTTGCTGTGGATCTTCCGGACGCGCAGTGTCGATGAGGAGGGCCTGTTCCCGGAGAAGGGCGAATCGATGGACCCGGCGGTTGTCACCAGGATCGCGATGCGCATGGGCCTCGCGGAGTATCTGACCGGTGACGGCGGCGACATGAGCGTGTCGCGGCGGACCCTCACGCAGGAGGATGTATTCGCGATGATGCGGCGCGTCGATGCGATCCTGGCGGAAGAAATCCACGAAGCGAGCCTCTATTCCGAGAAATTCCAGGGCAAGGGCACAGCTTTCGGCGAGGCGTTTGACATGCATCAGCTGACTGCCGCGCATCGCACATTCCCGTACAACACGCTCGTGAAAGTGACCAACGTCGCCAACGACAAGAGCGTGATCGTGCGCATCAACGACCGCGGACCGTTCGTGAGCAAACGCGATATCGACCTGAGCCTCGCGTCCTTCCTGCAGATCGCCGACCGCGCGCTCGGCAAGATCAACGTGCGCTTCCAGCGTCTCGGCGACGTCAACCTCGTCGGGCAGTGCAGCACCGACAGAGGCATGCAGATGCGCATTGCCGGCAAGATTCGCCTCATACCGGGCCTGCCGTTGACGTCGCCCGCGGGCGAACCGATCACCTTGGCAGCCAACGGGCCCTTCGTCGTGCTTAAAGTGACGTATCCGGACGGGACGGAATCGTGGCTCCAGGATTGGATACTGCCCTCGGAGAGCTACGTGCTGCGGCCCGCAGTGGATGGGCGATATACGTTCTTTGTCGGTACCGCCGACGGGCGCCGACGGGCGCTGGTCACGACTGTCGTTTCCTGCTCGTCCTGAGGGTTTTTGGGCCTCTTGCGTCGCTGGCTTGAGGCGGGTTTTTCTGCTATAATCTAAGGATTTTGTAGTATCTTCTATTCCCGCGATCCGTGTTCACTTTCCTGCGCGTCTTCCTCTGGCCGATCATCTGGGTCACCGTGATCCTGGTGGGTGAGCTGTTGCGCATAAACGTGCTCGGCGCGTTTTGGGGGTGGTTCATCCAGAACCCGATTGAGAACATCTTCCTGCTGCTCACGATCTGGTTGATCTGGGGCATCATCAAATTCAATATCCGTTTTACCTACGCTTGGTGGATGTCCCGCAAGCTCGTCTGCATGAAAGTCATGCTCCCGCGCAGCGACAGCAAGATCGATCAGGAGAAGCGCACTGAAAAAGATTTCAAAGAGAAGGTCGCGCTCATGGAACAGCTCTACCGCGCGCTGTGGGAAGTGCGCAGTCTCACCTTCTGGCAGTTCGTGCACTTCTGGATGTTCCGCTACGCCACGATGAGCTTCGAGACGTTCATCGAGAAAGGCGAACTGCAGTTCTATGTCCTCACGCTGCCGAGCCTGGTTTCCATCGTGGAGAAGCAGATCACCGCGTTCTATTCGGACGCCGAGGTATCCGTGACCAAGGCTCCTGACGTCTGGCCCAAAGGCTACAAGCTTGTGGGCTACAACATGCTCGTCAAAAAGAAGTACATCTTCCCGATCCGCTTCTACGAGGAAATGCAGGATGACCCGCTCAACGACATCGCGAACGTGATGAGCAAGCTGGATACCGACGAGCGCGCTTCCGTGCAGGTCGTCATCACGCCGTGCTTCTCCGACAAGTGGAGCCGTGCGGTGAAGCGTTATGCGAGCTTGAAATTCAAGGGCAAAGAAGACAGCTGGGTCGCACGCATCCCGATCCTCTCGACATTCATCCGCGTCCTCAGCGGCGTGGCAACCGGCGGCGACGGCGAGACGTTCGCGCCCGGTGCGGCCCACGGCGACAGCTTCGTCCGTATGATCCAGCCGGAGGAAGAGCTCTACAAGCGCATGGGCCAGAAGGCCGGCATGAGCGGCTTCGACGTTTCGGTGCGCATCATGGCCGCAGCCAAAACCTGGAAACGCGCCATCGACATCACCAACAACATGCAGGTGGCCTTCAACGTCTACAAAGACATCTACGGCAACTGGCTCGCCAACCGCCGCATGATTCTGGAGTTCATGCCCTTCGCGTGGAATGCCCCCATGATCTACTGGCTGTGGAAGCACCGAATCAACGGCTATGCGCACCCCACGAACCTCATGGTCGAGAAGGAGCTGGCCGGCCTGTATCACTTCCCGGACAGCCGCTACAACAAGATCCCGGTCATTCAGTGGATCACGTACAAAGTGCTGCCCCCTCCGCCGAATATTCCCAAGGAGGGCGTGCTGCTCGGCCTCAACAAGTACCGCGCCGAGGAGACGCAGATCCGCTTCCTCCACGGCGACCGTACACGCCACGAGTACATCATTGGAAAATCCGGTTCGGGTAAATCCGCGCTTTTGAACTTCCAGGCGCGTCAGGACGTGTCTGACAACGAAGGCCTCTGCGTGGTCGATCCGCACGGAGACCTGATCGAAGACATCCTTGCGCACGTGCCCAAGGAGCGTGCCAAGGACGTCATCCTGTTCGACCCGTCCGATATTGACCGCCCCATGGGCCTGAACCTTCTTGAGGCAAAAACCGACGAAGAGAAAGACCGCGCGTCACTGGACGCGATGGAAATCTTCATCAAGCTCTTCGGTAATGAGATCTTCGGTCCCCGCATCCAGCACTACTTCCGCAACGGTTGTCTGACCCTGATGGACGACGAGGAGGAGGGCGCCACGCTCATCGACGTGCCGCGCCTCTACGTGGACGACGAGTTCCAGCGCTACAAGGTGAGCAAGTGCAAGAACGTCGTCGTGCGCAGCTTCTGGGAGCATGAAATCGCCAAGACCGGCCAGCGCGAAAAAGAGGAAATGATCCCGTACTTCTCGGCCAAGTTCGGTCCCTTCGTGACCAACACGACGATGCGCAACATCATCGGACAGCCGAAGAGCGCCTTCCAGGTCCGCGAGGTCATGGACACGGGCAAGATCCTCCTGGTCAACCTCTCCAAGGGTAAGATCGGCGACGTCAACGCGCAGCTGCTCGGCCTGATCTTCGTCAACAAGGTGAACATGGCGGCCCTCTCGCGCGCAGACATGCCGCAGAAAGACCGCAAGCGCTTCTACCTCTACGTCGACGAGTTCCAGAACTTCGTCACCGACGCTTTCGCCACGATCCTCTCCGAAGCGCGTAAGTACGAGCTCGGCCTGATCATGGCCCACCAGTACATCGGCCAGCTCGTCGGCAAGACCGGCGACTACGAGCAGTCGTCCACGAAAATGCGCGACGCCGTTTTCGGTAACGTGGGTACCATCCTCAGCTTCAAGATCGGCGCCGAGGACGCCGAGTACATGGCGAAAGAAATGGCGCCGGTACTCAGCGAACAGGACGTGATAGGCATTCCGAACTTCAACTGCTATGTGAAGCTGAACATCAACAACACGACCAGTCGTCCGTTCAGCATGGCGACGATCTACGACGAGTCCAACCGCAACGACAAGCTCGCAGCGCTCATCAAGGAATACAGCCGCATGAAGTACGGCCGCAAGAAGATTTTCGTCAACCAGGAGATCGAGGACCGCATCGGTATCACGCGCTAAAAAGCGAGATAGGTAAAAACTATGCCATCCCGGATTTTTCAGAACGGATGCGTGCCTCGTTACGGCCGCGCTTTGCGACGGCCTACTCGGCATGACATATTTTGTGTTCTAAAGATTTGCCATCCTGAGTAGAAAGCCGCGGAGCGGATTTCGTAATGAAGGGCAAAAACGATGTCACCCTGAGCGTAGTCGAAGGGTGCCACTGTCATTTTTTTGACATGTGCCCAGCAAGCCTCACAATCGGCGCATGGCGATCAACCGGATCACGCACTACGGATACGATGATCAGGACCTCCGCGACCGCGTCCGCGATCCCATGTTCGGCCCGCCTGACAACGACCGGCGTATGCGGCAGCTGGCGGTCCACGCTTCCTCGCAGCTTGCCTGGCTGCAGTACCGGTTGGATACGCTGCCGGAGACGCTGGTGCGCCTCCGCGCGGAACTGGAATCCGTGCGCGGGCAGATCCAGGCTGTCGTCGCGGCCGGCACCCGGCCGGTGCCATCCTCGCGCAGGCACCCCATCCACCACAACGAACTGTTATCGGCTCTGCAGGCCAGGGAGGATGGGCTGCTGGAGGACATCCAGACCCTCACGGACATGCTGGCCAGCCGCTTGGGCTCCACGCCCTATGACTATTACCAGCGCCTTCTGGACGACATGCACACGGAAGAAGGCCAAGTGGTATTCTGACGCCCGTTTTTCTGGTACCATCGGCCCATGGTTTCCTTCTCTCAAGCCAAAGACATGTTCCGCATGCAGCGGGACGCCAAGCGCATTAAGAAAGAGCTGAAGAACATCCACGTCGAAGCCGAGGCCCAGGGCGTGAAGGTCACCGTGACCGCCGAGCAGGAGATTCTCTCCATTGAGATCGCTCCGGACGTTCCGCGCGAACAGCTGCCGATGCTTCTCAAAGACGCCCTCAACCGCGCGCTGAAGAAGGCGCAGGTCATCTCCGCCGAACGCATGCAGGGCCTGATGAGTGAGATGGGCATGACCATGCCCGGCCAGCAGTGAGAAAAGTCTGGGATTTGATACTTGGGTCCGGATGTTTTTTCGCGCTATCCTGAGTCCCGTGAAGCACAAGAAACTCCTCGCCGTCGCCGCCGTGGGCGTGATCGCGTTCGTCTGGTACCGGGGCGCTCTCGGAGCCGTCCGTGCGGGCGAAGATGCGCGCGTTCCCGTTCACATCGACGAGGGCACCTCGATGGATGGCATCGCTGCCCTGTTGCATGAAAAAGAACTCATCCGGTCGCCGCTTGCCTTTAAGATCTACGCACAGCTCAACGGTCATCGGGGCAAGCTGCAGGCGGGCGACTTCATCCTGCGCCGGTCGATGAACGTCGAGACCGTCATCCAGGTTCTGCGGCGCGGCTACTCCGAGG
>CAZFBZ010000001.1:47593-49235 GCA_964517345.1 uncultured Candidatus Peribacteria bacterium
CGGTCGATGAACGTCGAGACCGTCATCCAGGTTCTGCGGCGCGGCTACTCCGAGGAGATCTCGCTGACGATCCCCGAGGGCTATACCGTGCGCGACATCGATCGCCTGATCGCGGGCAAGGGCCTCGCCGAGACAGGTGCGATCATCGGCTGCGCGAAGACGTGCGACTTCTCATCGTTTTCATTCCTGCCGCCGTCCGCCGGTCTCGCGGAGCGGGGAGGCCGGGTGGAAGGTTACCTGTATCCCGACACCTACTTCGTGACGACCGGGGACTTCGAACCGAAAGATTTTCTCACGCGCATGCTCACGACGTTCCGGTCGCGCGTCATCGACGAGCTCGGTGCCGACATCGGCGCGTCGGGCAGGACGACGCACGAGATCGTCACGATGGCGTCGCTCATTGAGGAAGAAACACGCACCGCCGACGAACGCCCCGCTGTCTCCGGCATTCTGTGGAAGCGCTTCGACGGGGAAATCGGCCTTGGGGTGGACGCGGCAGTCCGCTACATCATCGACAAGCCCCGCGGGGCCATCACTGTTAGCGACCTCGATATTGATTCAGCCTACAATCTGCGCAAGTATCGCGGCCTGCCGCCCGGTCCCATCGCCAATCCCGGCATCGCCAGCATCAAAGCGGCTCTGCGACCGAAAGACAGTCCATATTGGTACTACCTGCACGACAGCCAGGGTCGCATCCATTACGCGGTGACAAACGACGAGCATAACCGCAACCGGGCGCTGTATTTACAGTAGGATGGCCCGTGGACGGAATGGCTTCCTGCAGCTGAATATGGTATAATGACGCGATAGGTCGACGCAGAGGCTTTCGCTCCACGCTATCATCACGAAGCACACAGATCCCGTATGTCTCACAACCACAGACTCAAGATCGGCGTCATGGGATCTGCATCCGGTCCGCAGACAGTCGATCCTGTTGCGCGCGAAAAGGCCCGCAACCTCGGCCGCGAGATCGGCAAGCGTGGATACATCTTCATCAATGGCGCATGTCCCGGATTGCCCAACGACGCGATGCTCGGCGCCAAAGAATGCCATGCGTTCACGCTGGGCATTTCGCCGGCCTTCTCGGAGTACGAGCACATCAACGAATACCAGTCGCCTCACGGCCATGACATGATCATCTACACGGGCATGGGATTCATGGAGCGCGACATCATCAACATCCGCTCCTCGGATGCCGTCGTGATCGTGGGCGGAGGCATTGGCACGCTCAACGAGTTCACCATCGCCTACGACGAGGGTCGTCCGATCGGTATCGTCACCAATTCCGGAGGCATCAGCAACAGTATCCCGCACATCATCCAGGAACTCTGTCAGCGCGAAATGCCGCCGAACCTCGTCATGGATGACGATCCCGCAAAGCTTTTGGACAAGCTGGAAATCGTGGTGAAGGCATTCCCGCTGCCGATCCGGGAGGACAGTCGGGTGAAAGACGCGCACAAGGGCAGGGGATAAACATGTATAGTGTTCCTATGCCTAAAAAATCCTCCGTCCTCATTGCGGTCTGTCTGGTCGCAGTTTGTCTCGTCGCAGGTGGCTCTTTCCTTCTCAAAACGTGGAGGGAAAAAGCGGTCTTCACCCGGTGCCACGAGCTCCAGAAATACACGCCGGACTCCGAGGCGGC
>CAZFBZ010000002.1:0-13795 GCA_964517345.1 uncultured Candidatus Peribacteria bacterium
GGGCTCAGGGTAAACTTCTCCTCCTTCCTCTGTGGAATCAAATAGTATCCGAAAGCGCTTGGAAATGATCAGCCTTGGTTGGGGAGGAAGGATTCGAACCTTCGAATGGCGGCTTCAAAGGCCGCTGCCTTACCACTTGGCGACTCCCCAAGGTGGCCTCAATGATACCAGAAAGACGCCTGAGCTGACAGATTAACCGCAGCGGCAAGCCTGCTTCGGCGAGTCCGACTCGGGTATTACACGTCGGTAAATTATAGTTGACAATTGGCCAGTATATACTAATATCCAATACTTTCTTGGTTGCGCAAGCTCTGCGCATGACACCCCAAGAAACGTTTCCTTTTTCTCTTCTACAAGCCATGTCGCGCCTTCGCTCTCTCGCGGCCACCGCCGCGTTTCTCCTTATCGCCGCCCCCGTGCTGCAGCTCGGAGGTGGCACGCAGTTTGTGCCCCAGGCTTCGGCCGCGGACTCGACTGTGGTCTTCTTTAACGCCCCCGAGACAGTAACGCCTGGCGGAAAGCTGATCTACGGCCTGACGGTGCGCAACACGGGCACCAGCACCCTCAACAACGTCGTTATCAAAATTCCCATTCGAGACTTCTCCGCCAGCATCCTCACGTTCCTCCCGAATGAGAGCAGCTCGCGCACGCATCCGGGAACGCAGTGCCGCAACGACAACGGCACCGTCATCTGCGATCCGATCACTATCGCCCGCGACGACATCGCTCTCTTTACGTTCACGTTCCAGGTGCCGACGAACGCGCAGTGCGGACTGGTCATTGAGAATGCCGCTGACATTTACCTCAACAACAACAGCACGGCCAATAACTGGAGCAACACGACGCGCACAACGGTCACCTGTGTGAACCCGAGCCTCGACCTCGCCATGATGAAGACCGGCCCGGCTGTCATCGAGCGCAACGCCGTTCTTATCTATTCGGTTTGGGCCGTGCACGTGTCCGGTCCCACCGCGACGAACATCATCATCCAGGATCCGATCCCCTCAGGTCTCAGCTTCGACGCGTCGAACAGCACGAGCTCTTGCCACATTAACGGCGCCAACGTGGAGTGCACGCTTCCGTCCCTGGATCACTCGGAGGACAAGCGCGGATTCAATATCGCCTTCCGCCTCAACGATTCCATCAACTGTGGCGAGACGATCAGCAACATCGCCACCGTCAGCGCGGCGCAGCCCGATTCGAACCTCTCCAACAACACGCAGAACCCGCCCGTGCTCACGCAGGTTACCTGCAACAACGTCGGGACAGATGTTTCCATCAATAAGTCCGGTCCCTCCAATTCAGACACAGGCCGCGAGATCCAGTACACGCTCACGGTCCGCAACAACGGCAATGTGACGGCTCAGAACGTATCGATTACGGATACCTTCCAGTCGCCTCTCAGCTTCCGCAATGCCTCCAATTGCAGCCAGAACGGCAACACCATCACCTGCAGCGGCTTCAGCCTTGCAGCGGGCGAGACGCGTACCTTCGTGCTCACCTTCTATATCGAGCAAACCGGCAACAACAGCTGTTCGCAGAACTACATTGAGAACTTTGCGACGGTCACTACGTCCACGCAGGATTCCAACCAGGGCAACAACCGCAGCGAGACCGTCCGAACGAACCTCAACTGCACCAACAACGGATCGCTGAACATCTCCAAGACCGCCGACCGTTCGACCGCCGGCCGCGGCGAGGTCGTGACCTACAGGATACGCCTCGAGAATACGAATAATCACACGGTGAACAATGTTCGCATTGTCGATGATCTGCCCTCGGAGCTCACGTTTCTCTCGGCATCGGACGGCGGATACGTAAACGGTCAGACTGCCACTTGGAACAACATCTCGGTGCCCGGCAACGGCAACCGCGAGCTGCGCATGGTGGCCCGCGTTGATCCGACAATCGATGGTGACCGCGACATCGTCAACAATGTCCGTATCGAGAACGGATCCTCCGCGAGTCACACGCTGCACATCAACGAGGAAGATGACGACGACGATGATGACGATGACAACAACGACGTGGAGCAGAATAGCACCGGCCAGTGCTCGGGTCCGCAGTGCAACCAGAACAACACGAACTCGAATGTTCAGGGCAACTACAACAACGTGAACATCTCCACGGTACAACAGAACTTCCAGAACGAGCTCAACACGATCCAGTATCTGCCCGTGACCGGCGGAGCCGAGTTTACCGGCCCGCTCGAGAATGTCAGTCGCTATCTGTCGCCCATGCAGGGTTCAGGTTCCCTGCCGGGCGGCGCTGTAGCGACGGTTCTGCTTTCCGGCCTTGCCGCCGGCGGATGGGTGGCTCGCCGCTTCTTCCTCTAACCATGTCTTCCGGCCTTCTCTCTTCTGCCTCCATGAAGCGCCTCGCAATCGACATCGCCGTCACAGCTGTTCTCCTGATCGGCGCGTTTATCATCCTCGCCGGGCGCGGAGCAGGCTACCCTTTGGGGTTTGGTGCCGCGGCAGTCCCCCTTGCGGTCGCTTCGGGCTATGAACTGCCCAAGGACATGCCCGTTCCGTCGGTCACCGCACAGATTGCCCGGGATCCGGAAAAGGGCTGGAACCTTCACGTGGAAACCCAGAACTTCCGGCCTGCCTTTGACGCTTCGACAGACGACACACTGGCGACGGGATACGCCTATGTCTCCATAGACGGAGGCAGCCGCATTCGCCTCTACAGCCCGTGGTTCCACTTGCCGCTGATCGGTCTTGGAGGTCATAGCTTTGAAATTTCGCTGCACAATGCGGAGTTCGATCCCCTGCTGAAGGACGGAAAGCCGCTCGTCTTCAGCTACGTCGCCACGGTTAACGGTGACCAGGTGATTGTCACCCCCAAACCGTGACCTTTGCGCAGAGGCACGCTGTCAACAAGACTTGACAGTGGCCCCTCGCGAGATAAGCTCAATCCCTTTTGTCCGCAATGTACAGAAAACTGTACTTCTCTACACCCCCCAGTTCTTCCCTTTCTCTCCCATGAAACGCGCTCGTCTCCTCGTGGCCGCCATTGTTGCAACACTCCTCGTCGCCACGCAGATCCCGTCGTCGCCCATCCGCTTCGACCCTCTTGACGCGCAGACTGCGCTCGCCGTCGATCCTGCTGTGACGATCTCGCTTGCGGGCCCGACGAACGTCGCGGCCGGAGACGTGGTTCAGTACACGATCACCGTGCACAACAACACGGCCTCTCCGCAGCTCGGAGCCAGCGTCGCCTTCAACATCAACGGCAGCGCGAACCTCCTCACGGGTACGCAATACATCGGCAGCGATGCCTACAACTGTGTCGCGCTCGCCCCGGGAAACGTCCCGACGATTGCCAAATGTGATCCGATCAACCTCGGACCCAACCAGAACATCTCCTTTCACTTCTCGGTTCGCGTGAACAGCAACGTGCCCTGCGGCTTCGCATTCGATGCGATCATCGACCTCAACTCCACCCAGCCGAACCCCCCGACCCCCGCAACGTGGTCGAATGCCGTGCATACGGTCGTCGGCTGCAACGTGGACATGAGCGCGATGAAGACCGGTCCAGCGACCGTTGGACAGAATGGCCTCATCATCTATTCGGCCTGGGCCATCAACAACGGCGGTGGCACGGCGCATACCATCGTCGCCACCGATCCTATCCCCGCCGGCCTGACGTTCTCACCCGCCGACAGCAGCAGCTCCTGCACCCAGCAGGGCAACAACATCGTCTGCACCGCCTCGACACTGACCGTTGCGGACCAGAAAGTCGGCTGGAACATTGCGTTCCGCGTCCCGGCCAACGCCACTTGCGGCGCCCAATACAACAATACCTTCAGCGTCCAGGCGGCTGAGAACGATCCGATCCCGGCCAACAACACTCAGACCACGCCGGTCGTCACCACGGTGAGCTGCCAAACATCAAACGCCGATCTCTCCGTCACCAAGACGGGCACGCCCACGACAGTCGTGCGCGGCAACAACGTCACCTACACCGTCAATGCCACCAACGCCGGTCCTGCCGCTGTGAACAATGTGGTCGTTCGCGACACTATCCCGGCCGGCGTGACATTCGTTCCCGCTGCGTCGAGCAACCTCTGCTCGCAGAATGGCGGCGAAATCGTCTGTACGAACTTCTCCCTCGCCTCGGGCGAGACGCGCCCGCTGACGATTGTCTTCAACGTCCCCCAGATTGCCAACTGTACTGATTCGCAGATCCAGAACATTGTGAATATCGCGCCTGCCCAGGCCGCCAACGTGGTCGATCCGAATGCGAATAACAACAGCAACGCGAATAACCCGACTGTCACCAACGTGCAGTGCGGCACCGTCGTCCAGCAGTTCACAGTGACGAAGACGGACAACCGCCAGACGGCTGCCCCGGGGGAGACGCTGTTCTATACCATCACCATCATCAATAACCTCAGCACGCAGGCTACGGGCGTCACCGTGACCGATACCCTCAACCCCGCCCTCTCGTTCATTGCCGCTTCCGACGGTGGCACGGCCGCCGGCCAGATCGTCACGTGGAACAACCTCACGGTCCCGGCCAACGGCCAGAAGACCATCACGCTGAACGCGCGCATCGCCGATGCCACAGGCAACGGCACCGTTATCTCCAACACCGCCGTGGTCAACGGTTCCTTCACGGGTTCCGATAACACGACTGTCTCGGGCAACGGCACCGGTCAGCAGTTCACGGTCACGAAGACCGATAACAAACTGACGGCCGCCCCCGGCGAAACCCTCGCCTATACGATCGTCATCACTAACACGCTCAACACACAGGCTACGGGCGTGTCTGTCGTCGACGTTCTGAACTCCAACCTCACCTTCCAGTCGGCCTCCGATGGTGGCACGGCCAATGGCCAGACTGTCACGTGGAGCAACCTCACGATCGGCGCCAACAGCTCGCGCACGCTCGTGCTCTACGCCGTGGTCAACAACAACGCCGTCAACGGCACGGTCATCGCTAACACGGCGACGGTGAACAGTTCCTTCACGGGCACCGATACGACGACGGTCTCCACGGGAAATAACGGCCAACAGTTCACGGTCGCCAAGACCGACAACAAGACGACGGCTGCCCCGGGAGAGACGCTGACCTACACCATCACGATCACGAACCTGTTCAACACCCAGGCCACGAACGTGACGGTCACTGACGCGGTTCCGGCCGGTGTGACGGCCCTCGCCGCCTCCGATGGCGGAACGGCCAACGGCCAGACGATCACGTGGAGCAATATCACCGTTCCGGCCAACGGCACCAAGACACTGACCCTCGTCGCGAGCGTCAACAACAACGTCGCGAACGGCACCGTTCTTACCAACACGGCTACCGTCAACAACGCCTTCACAGCCACCGACATCACGACGGTTTCGACTGGCAACACCGGACAGCAGTTCACGGTGACGAAGACCGATAACCAGACCACGGTCACCCCGGGCCAGACCTACTCGTACACGATCATCATCACGAATAACTTCGGCACGCAGGCGACCGGAGTGACGGTCACCGACGCCCTGCCGTCCAACATCTCCTTCGTTTCAGCCTCCGACGGCGGCACCCTCAACGGCAGCACGGTCACCTGGAGCAACCTCACGGTGAATGCCAACAGCACCCGCACGCTCACCCTCACCGTCCGCGTGAATGACAACGCCCCGAACGGCTTCGTCATCAGCAACAGCGCTGTCGTGAACGGTTCCTTCACGGGTACGGACACCACGACGATAGGCGGTGGAGGCACAGGCAATCTCAGCATTACCAAGACGGACGGCCGCACGACGGTCGGCGTCAACGAAACACTCACGTACACAATCACGCTGACGAATAGCTCCAGCACATCCGTCAGCAACGTTTCCATTACCGATACGCTCCCGACTGGTCAGCTTACCTTCATTTCGGCCTCCGACGGCGGCACGCTGAACGGCAGCATCGTCACGTGGACCGGACTCTTCGTCGGCGCTAACAGCACGCGCAGCGTCACGCTCCAGGCCCGCACGAACAGCAACCTGACCAACGGCACCCAGATCTACAACAGCGCCACGGTCTCCACGGGCGGCACGGCCACCGACGTCTCCTCTGTCACCAACGGCGGCACCGGCGGCACCGACACCTGCACAATCACGATCACGGACAGTCCCGATCCGGTCCAGCCCGGCGAGCTGCTCACGTATACCATCCGCATCACGAATAACACGAGCAATTCGACAAGCAACCAGACGGCCAACTTCGTCCTTCCGAGCGGTGTGAACTACTTGTCGTCCAGCAGCGGAGGCGATGAGCGCAACGGTCTCATCACCTGGAATAACCAGTTTCTGAGCTCGTTCGAGACCCGCGTCTTCACGGTCACGGGACGCGTCTCCAACAGCGCCGATGACGGTGACACGCTTCGTTCCAGTGCCTACTGCGGCGGCTCCAGCGACGATGAGTCGACGCGCGTCCGCGACGATGATGATGACAACGACGACGATCGGGAATGCGATGACGGCCGCGACAATGACGGTGACGGATACCGCGACTACCCGAGCGATCCCGGCTGTTCCAGCCGGAACGATGACAGCGAGGATAGCGATGATGACGATCATAACTTCGCGCAGTGTGACGACGGCCGCGACAATGACGGTGACGGATACCGCGACTACCCGAGCGATCCGGACTGCTCGAGCCGCAACGACAACAGTGAATTCAACGACAACAATGGCGGTAACGACCAGTCGAATGTGAGCGTCCAGAAAACCGCCGATCGCACCGTCGCCACCCCCGGCGAGTCCATCTTCTACACGATCACGATCCGCAACACCTCGCAGTCACCCGCGCAGAACCTCGTCGTCCAGGATATCTACCAGCCGAACCAGCTGACGGTCTCGGACCTCGGTTCCGGCGTCGCCAATGCAGGTAGTATCCGCTGGACGATTCCGAGCCTCGCTCCGGGCGAAGTCCGCACCTTCAGCTACCGCGCCACGGTGAACGGCGGGGTGCCCTTCGGCCAGGCAATCACGAACAGCGTGAGCGTCACGGCGAGCAATTTGAATGGAACCGCCAATGCCGTCACCACGATCTACACTTCCCAGCCCCTGCCCCAAACCGGTCCTGGTGACTTCTTCAGTCCCCTGGAGAACACTGCAGCCTTCCTCTCTCCGTTCCGCGGCGGAGCGTCGGGCGGAACCCCGGGCATCGTATGGGCCACCGTCGTCCTCATGGGACTTGCTGGTGGCGTCGGAGTCGGACGGAAGTTCTTCATCTAAGAATCAGATAGAGACTGGGAAACGCCACGACCCCGCCGCAAGGCGGGGTTTTGGTATCAATGTCGCCCTTCGACTACGCTCAGGGTGACATATTTTTTGTCATGGTGAGCGTAGTCGAACCACGACAAAAAAAGCCGAAGCATGAAGTCCCTAAACGCTTCACTCCTCCTTCACCGCTTCCATTACAAAGTCCTTCAGGCGGTGCGGAAGAGCCGCGTAGGCGTTCTGCAGGACTTTCTCCTGCTCAGGGGGCGGCACGCTGAGGACCCAGCCTGCGAGCGCCTCTCCAGTGGGATGCTCGCCGAGGCCGATGCGCAGCCGTGGGAAGTTTTCGCCGACACACGCGACGATCGAGCGCAAACCGTTATGCGTCCCGGGACCGCCCTTGAGGCGCAATCTCAGTTCGCCCAAAGGCAGATCAATGTCATCACAGATGACGAGGATCTGTTTGGATGCGTCGAGCTTGTAGTAGTCGAGCAGCTTGCGCACGCAATCGCCGGAGTTGTTCATGTACGTCTGCGGTTCCACGAGCAGCACCGGCACGGTCACGATCCGCGCTTCCCGCGCTCTGCAGACGAACTTCTGCTTCTCCTGCCACTCGCCTGCTCCGTAAGCTTCGCCCAGATGTTCCAGCGCACGGAAACCGATGTTATGGCGCGTGCGGGCGTAGGACGCGCCCGGGTTGCCGAGGCCGATGACGATGAGCGAGGGCTTCATCAACAGAACTTGTGGATGACGGCTTCAAACGACTGCATGGCCCGGGCCGCTTCGCGCGGATCGATGGACAGACCAGGTTCGTGCGCGATGCGGTTTCGCAGCTTGTGTGCGTGCCACACAGCGTCGACGTCGGGCAGATACTTCCCGCCTTTCTTCAGTTTGTCACCCATACTCCCCGAGAATCCAATCAGCTGCAGCAGTTCGGCGACGACGGCATCGGCCTCCAGCAGCATCCGGTGCGGATCCTGCTGCGATTTTGCATGCTTCCAATGGTTCAGAACTTTGCGCTTGCCGCTCTCGGAGAGACGCGGCCCGCGTGGCAGGAACTTCCACGCCACAAGCGCGATGAGGAGCAACGCGATGATGGCTATAAAAAACAGTGTCATGCTTAGCGGGAGCGGATGGATTTAGAAGTGAATCCTCCGGCTTTTCGTCCGCCGGTCGGCTGCTTCGCTGCGGGGGCGGCGGCAGGAACCGGCTTGGGTGCGGGCTTCACAGACTCCGGTGAGAGCTCCTTCAGTTGGACCTGCTCGGCGACAATGCCCGCGAGAATCTCCTGCACGTGCTTGGAATCCTTCATGTTTTTGGTGTGCAGGTATGTCTCCATGTTTTTGAGAATCTGCGACTCGACGGACTTGGGCTGGTGGACGTGGTCCAGCGAGACGGCCGAGCCGGTCGAGATTTTCTCGACTGAAACTGTTCCGTAGCGCAGCACCGTGCCCCAGAAGCCCTTCACCTCGTAGCTCACCCCCTGCACGTCGCTATAGAGGATGCGCGAGGACTGGCGGTGAAACAGGCCGAACCACTCCAGGTCGATGATGCCCTGGTTTGTGATGATCCACGCGTCCATGTAGTAATCGAAGAAGTTCCGGAGCCACCACATGATCGATGCAATGCAGAACACTGCCGCAAACTGAAACACGAGCGGAATGCGCGCGGACGCCATCACTATCAGACCGAGCAGGAGGGCGACGGACGGGGCCGCCAACGCGCGCAGGCCGAGGAGCCAGTGCTTGTGCACGATCCTGGAGACGATTTCATCTTCCTCAAGGTGTCTCGAGAAGAGCGTGGAATCCAACATGGCCCGGAGTGTACTCCCCGCAGCCGCATCACGCACCGCATCCCTGCCGCCTAAAAAGACCCGGAATCCGTCAGGCGTTGTCTGTACAGGTTTGCGGCCCGGGGGTAGAGTGGAACGGATGGCGGCGACGCAAAAACAGCACGGATTCTGGTACCACCTCCTCGATGTTCTCTTCAACATCGTCATCATCGTGGCGATCGTGATGGGCATCCGGACATTTCTCGTCTCCCCCTTCCAGGTGGAGGGCAATTCCATGGTCGACACGCTGACGGACAAGGAATACATCATCATCAATAAGCTGGCGTACATCGTCGGCGAACCCTCACGCGGTGACGTCGTGGTCTTCCGCCCGCCCAGCGATCCGGACAAGTACTACGTCAAGCGCGTCATCGGTCTGCCGGGCGATGAGGTTATCATTCAAGACGGCTACGTCTTCCTGAAGAAAGCCGGAGAGAAGGAAGTCCGCAAGCTGAGCGAAGGCGAATATCTCAGCCACCGCAATGCCGGCCACACATACCGCCACCCGCCGAGCAGCGGCGACACCTCTCCCGCCGTCTACGACGTCCCGGAAGGCACCTACTTCCTTCTCGGAGACAACCGCCAGGGCAGCCTGGATTCCCGCAGTTTCGTGGCGCAGGACGGCTCCTCGGTGCCGTTCGTCAAGCAATCCGACATCAAGGGCAAAGTGTGGTTCATCGCGCTTCCCCTGACCAAAATCCACGCCCTTGAGCCGCCGGAGTACGGCTTCTGAGCGCCGCAAATCCTCTTGTGCCCGCAGGGCCTTTTCCGTATGATGGAGACGGTCCGAAAGGGCTTTTTTCTCAAGAATCCATGACTGCATTCATCAACTACTTCAAGGACAGTTACCGCGAACTGGAGCTTGTCCGCTGGCCGACCCGCCAGCAGGCCGTCCGCCTGTCGGTGATTGTTCTCGTCTTCACGGTCGTCAGCTCCGTGCTGTTCGGCGCCGTCGACGCTGCCTTGGCAAACATCATCACCTTCATCCTCTCTAACACCCTCTGATCATGGCAAAGCAGGACCCGCGAGCCGGACGGAACTGGTACGTGCTGCACACCTATTCGGGGTATGAGGACAGCGTGAAGCAGGCGCTCGAGCAGCGCTGTGAGTCGCTCGGCATGCAGGACTACATCTTCTCGGTGCAGGTGCCCAAGGAGAAGCAGCTGGTCTTCAAGAAGGGCGAGCCGGTCGAGGAGGAACGCAAGCTCTTCCCGGGTTACGTGCTCGTAGACATGGTCGTGACGGATGAGAGCTGGTACGTCGTGCGAAACACGCCGAACGTCACGGGCTTCGTCGGTTCCGGCAACATCCCGGTGCCTGTCACGCCCGAAGAGTACGGCGTCATCGAGCGCCGCGTCGGCGAGCAGGAGGCCAAGTTCAAGAGTGACTTCCAGATCGGCGATCTCGTCATCATTATCGACGGTCCGTTCAAGAACTACGAAGGCACCGTCCAGAGTGTCGACGTGAATAAGGGCAAGCTTACCGTGCTCGTGCTGATCTTCGACCGCGAGACGCCAGTGGAACTCGACTTCACGCAGGTCAAAAAGAAATGAGTGAGCAACTCGAGTCTTCAGAGACGGTCATCGCCTCCCCCGACTTCCTCCGCGCAGTTCCTGAGGAGTCGCTGACCCCGCTCACCAGGGAGCTCATTAAAGATTTGCTCGCGGGCGGTTCTGACAGCAACAACTTCTGGATGGGGCTTCCAGGCAGTTATTTTCGCGGGACTATTGAGCAGGAGGCCGCGGAAGATCCTCAGGACCAGACTTACGCACGAGCGGTCGCTCGGTACGCCGCGATCGATAGCGCGCTGGACGAGGCGGGGGTGCCGCGCCAGGACGTGCTGGCTCTTAGCCAAGAGCTTGCTACCACGGACGCTTTCTCTCCGAAGATGGCCGGCATCCGCGGACGTGTCACGCAGCTGTTCCTCAGAATTGGACCTATCCTGTTGCGCAACGGGCAGGATCTCAATGACATCCTCCGGTGACAACGGGGGCGCTCGTAGTCCACTATCATGTTCGCATGCCCGCGATCCGTCTCTACGTCACCGGCCTCGTCCAGGGTGTGTTCTTCCGTGCCAGCGCCGAAAAGAAGGCGGCTGAGCTCGGCGTCAACGGTTGGATCAGAAACACGGCTGACGGTGGAGTCGAAGCGCAGGCGGAAGGCTCCCGGAAGGCCATCAACGATTTCGCGGACTGGTGCAAAAAGGGCCCGGAAGGTTCGCGGGTCGACGGGGTCGATATCAATGACGTCTCCGAAGAAGGGTGTTCAGGTTTCCAGGTCCGGCGTGACTGAGTTTTTGGAGAGCTTCATGTAGCGGCGCATGCGTGCCGGCAGCAGTACGGCCAGGCCTGTCGCCTGAACGACTTCGCCGATCGTGAAGCCAAGCGGAATGCTGTAGACCCCGAGCCGCGGCGACAACAGATACGACACGCCGATCGCCGCGACGCCGCCGATGACGCCCATCGCGGCCGGCGTCAGTGTTTCCTTCATCGCATAAAATGCCCGGTACTGCAGGTGTGTGATGCTTTCGAACGGAATGCTGATGGCGTAGATCGCCAGGAAGATCGTGAAAACACGCAGATACTCCGACAAATGCACCAGATACGCCGCGACCGGCGAGAGCGCGACCAGAACCACTGCGCCAGGAATCGTCAGCAGCAGGCAGAGGAAAATCCCCTGCCGGTAGTACTTACGGAATCGGTCGGCGTTGTGTTTCGCTGCAGCCTGGCTGAGGATCGAGTACACAGCCTGCGCGATAGCGATGCCCACGACACCCACCAGCACCGACTGGAAATTGCGCGTGTTGTTGTTGATCGTGACCGCCCCCTCCGGAAAGCCCGAGGCGAGCCGGTCGAGAAACAGCAACTGGAGCTGGAAGGCGCCGAACGCCAGCACGCGCGGTAGCATCAGAATCGCCATCTCGGGCAGATCCGGATGCCAGAGTGCGGGTTTGAGAGACGCTCCCGTGCGCAGCACGCCATACAGGCGATAGAGTACGTAGATGACGACACCGATGACCGTGCCATACATGGGACCATACGGGCCTACGATCGGAGTCAGCCACAGCGCGCCCGCGATCGTGCCCGCGGTGTAGAGGATCGGCGTGATGCCGTAGATCCAGTACTTCTGCACGGTGATGAGGTACTGGCCGAGCGAATTGCCGAAGACAAAGAAGAAGTTCACGAGCAGTGCGAGACGGCCGAACGAGATGTACAGCTCCAGTGTTTCACCTTTGAACTGCACGAGCAGCGGCGCAATCCACGGGAACGTGATGGCGAGCACCAGCGAGATCGCGCCGAAGACGAGAGCAGCCATGCCGGTCGCCCCGCTCAAGACGCGGCCCATTTCCTTGTCGTTGTCTTTCGCGTGATAGCCCGCCAGCACCGGCACGAGCACCGTGCCCATGGCTGACATAATGCAGGCCTGAAACAGCAGGTCACTCGGGCGGAAGGCGGCGAGGTACGCGTCGACGACCGCGAGATTCCCCGAAAACATGCTATTGAGGATCCGGTCGCGCAGCAGCCCGGCAACAGACGCAGCAAACTGGGTGGCCGCCAGAATGGCGACACCGCCGGCCAGCCGGTGTTCCTTGAGGTAGCGCAGGGCACGCATCCCACAGAGCATAGCAGACTTTTTGCGTATTCTGGGGCCAGCAGGAGCGTTTTGCCTTCGCGCCTCCGGTTGCGTATCCTCTCCCCATGGACGCCGCTTCACTGTCGTTTTCTTCGCTTCCGGACGATCAGGTCCGCGAGCTGCTGAAGCGCCATTCCATCGGTTTGACGGTGGAAGAAGCCCGGAAGGTGGAGACGATGCTCGGACGTCCGCCCAGCGTGGTGGAGGCGGTTATTTGGGGCATCCAGGGCAGCGAGCACTGCAGCTACAAGTCGTCGCGCCGATTCCTCAAAATGTTCCATACCAAGAGCAAGCACGTGATCCTTGGTCCGGGTGAAGACAGCGGCATCGTGGCGATCACAGACGGCCCCCCCGGCAAGCGCTGGGGCATCGTTGTGTCCCACGAGTCGCACAACCATCCGTCACAGATCGTTCCTTTTGAGGGCGCGGCCACGGGCGTCGGCGGCACAGTGCGCGATGTGGTGTGCATGGGCGCGCGCGTCATCGGCTGTATGGACATGCTCCGTCTCGGCGATCTGAAATCCGATGAGTCCCGGAGCATCGCGAAAGAAGTCTTTCGCGGGATCGCGGGCTACGGCAACCCGCTCGGCGTACCGAACGTCGGCGGAGACACGGTTTTCGATTCCTCGTACAACGCGAACTGTCTGGTGAACGCGACGGCCATCGGTCTTGTGCGCGAGGATGAAATCATTCACAGCTTCGTCCCGGAGGAAGCGGCGAAAATGGGCTATGACATCATCATCGTGGGTAAGCCGACGGACCGCAGCGGGTTCGGAGGCGCGGCGTTTGCCAGCGTTTCCATGGAAGAAGACAAAAAGGAGCAGAACACGGGCGCGGTGCAGGAACCCAATCCCTTCCTGGAGCGGCATCTGCTCCTCTCGACCTATGCGCTCTTCGACTGGCTGGTCGCCAGTGGCAACCTGTCGAGGATCAGCTTCAAGGATCTCGGTGCGGGCGGCGTCATCTGCTCCAGCGTGGAGCAGGTTGCCTCACGCGGCTTCGGCGCCGAAATCGATCTGGAAAAAGTCCACGTGTCCATTCCGGATCTGCCGCCGGAAGTGATCGGCTGCGCGGAGACGCAGGAGCGTTTCTGCTGGATGTGTCATCCCGATCTCACGCAGGC
>CAZFBZ010000002.1:13895-19810 GCA_964517345.1 uncultured Candidatus Peribacteria bacterium
GTCGAAGTGAAACACGATGGCAAGACGCTCAAGACGACCGTCTCCGAGGTCTTCAAAGCCCTTCTGCGTCATCCGAATCACGCGTCCAAATATCCGGCGATCCTGCACTACGATAAGTCCGTCATCGGCAACGGCGTGATCGAAGCGGGTGAAGCCGACGCGTCTGTCCTCGCTCCCCTCCGCGACCTCCAGAGCTACATTCCCGGTGGCGAGCATCCGGGCTGGGATTTATCCGATGCCGATCGCCAACGCGGAGTCGCGTTCGCCGGAGATGGCAACGCGCGCTACGGCAAAGTGTCCGCGTATCTGCAGGGAGCCAACGCCGCGACGGAGGCGATCTGCAATCTGGCCGCAACCGGCGCCGAGGCGCGCGCCCTCACCGACTGTCTTAACTACGGCAATCCCGAGATCCCCGCGCATCTCGGCGCGCTGGAGCAGGGTGTGAAAGGCATTGCGGACGCCTGTGCGGGTCTTGCCGAAGACGGCCCCGTGCCCGTGATCAGCGGCAACGTCAGCCTCTACAACAGCCTTCCGGATGGCAGTGCGATTCCGCCGAGCGCGATTGTCTGCTCTATCGGCGTGCTCGAGAATGCGGCCGATGCGTTGCTGCTGCGCGTGCAGAAGGCCGGATCATCGCTCATCCTGCTCGGTGAACGTCGGGACGAATGCGGCGCGTCCGCATACTACGAGGCACTGGAAGTGCTGATGAAGTCGGCCGGACCGATTCTCGGAACAACTGTGCCGAAGCCGGTCTTTGCCGAGATTCTTCCGCGTATCAAGCTGCTGCGTGATGCTGCAAAACAACACTGCGTCCTCGCCAGTCACGATATCAGCGACGGCGGATTGCTGCTCGCTCTCTACGAGATGCTGCTCCCCGTCCGCAAGATCGGCGGCGTCATCGGCGCCGAAATCGACCTGGATGCGCTCGGTTCCACGCTGCGCTCCGACACGCTGCTGTTCTCCCAAACGCAGGGGTTCGTGGTTGAGGTACCCGCTGATCAGCTCCCGGCCTTTGAGGCACTCGCCAAGACGCACGGTGTCGCCTGGACTGCGATCGGCACGACCGTCGAGCAGTCAAAATTCACAGTAAAACGCGGCAAAACCACGCTGATTGACGAATCGCTGCAGGATCTGCGCCGTATCTGGGACGCAGGCCTCGCGGACGCGCTTGCGGGCAAGTAAGCCATAGGCCAGCAATTTTCTTGTTCCTTCAATTGCAGTCCGGCGTCCAGCGCCGGAGACTGCGTGCATGCACCACCACACGCTCTCCTCTTTGCGCGGCCCGGTCGCGGCCGTCGCCTTCTTCTGCGCAGTCGCGCTTCCGGCCGCCGCTCACGCAACGACCATCCGCATCGAGCAATCGAGTGCCATCGAGGCTGTCGGCCAGTGGACGCTGCTTAAGCCGACCCAGGAAACCCTCAAGCGCACAGACAAGATTCTCGACATTCACGACTCGCTGCCCGGAAAGTACACACTCTTCGCCACGCCGCCCGAAGGTACGACTGCCGTCATACAACTGAAAGAGGGTCCGAATCTGGCCAAGGAAGAGCCGCATCCACAGATCTCTTTTAACCTCATGGAAGGGACTGATGTAACGCTGTACATCCGCTACACATTGGAAAACAGCGGCATCGTCGGCGTGAACAGCACGCCGTCGGGCATGCGCTTCGAGATCACCGGCCCGAACGGCTGGAAGGCAAAGGGCGTGACGCCGCAAACCTACCAGCCCATGCCGGTCGGCAACTACAGCGTCCAGTATTTACCGGACGGCTGCCCGACACCGTCCCCCAAAGGCGATCTACTGCAGAAAGACTCTAGTGCCTATTTCAGCTTGGACCTGAAATGTGCGACATTCCGGCCATCCGCAGAAGAGAAAGACACGCATGTCTCTGCAAAAGTTGAGGGTGACATGGTTGTCTTCGACGACGTGCCGCAGGACGCCTGGTTCGCGCCGTTCGTGGCGACCGTCTCCAAGCGGGGCATTCTTACGGGATACAAAGAAACCGGCGGTCAGCCAACCGGAAAGTTCGGACCTGAGAATCCCGTGACGGTCGGCGAGCTCGCCAAGATCGCGCACGGTATGGGTGGATTGGATGAGAAGGAATTGGCCTCGCCTCCGCGCAATCCCGGCGCTGCCGGCAAATGGTTCATGCGCTTCGTCGCATCTGCGGAACAGCGCGGCTGGACCCTCTACAACGACGGTACCGTCGATCTCGTCCGCCCGGCGACGCGCGGCGAAGTGCTCGTCACGCTCCTGCAGGTGTTGGATGAGCCGCTGAAGTGGCAGAAGGGAGTGATGTTCACGGACGTGTCGCTGCGCACGCCGTATGCCGCGGCAATAGAAACTGCCGCGCTCAAGGGAATCGTTTCGGGCGCGACGGATGCAAACGGCTCTCCGACCGGCCTTTTCCATCCTGAGAATGCCGTCACGCGCGCCGAAATGGCGAAGATCCTCATTCAGGTGCAGGAGAAATTCGCCAAGAAAGACTTGTAAGGTGTTTTACGCGACCAGCATCGCAGCGAGACCAGTGATGTCCCCTGCTCCCATGCAGACGAGTACGTCCCCGGGATGGACTACGTCAGACAGGCGGAGCTGTGTCTCTGCGAGGCTGCCGCCATACACGGCATCGCGCCCGCTGCGGGCGGCGATTTCCTTCGCAAGAAGAATCGGATCGGCCTGGGCGGTATCGCGCTCGCGCCGTGCCTCATAAATATCGGTGACGATGATAATATCCGCATCGGCGAATGACGTAGCGAAGTCTGCGTGCAGTTTTAGCGTGCGGTCATGTGTGTGCGGCTGGAAGACGCAGACGATGCGGCGCTGCGGATATGCCTCGCGTACTGCAGCAAGCGACGCGCGCACCTCCCGGGGATGATGGCCGTAGTCATCGATGACTGTCACGCCGTCTTTGCGCGTGCCTTTCACTTCCAGGCGCCGCCAGCTGCCTGCGTAGCCCGATACTGCCTTTTCGGCTTTAACTTGCGGGATTTTCAGCTGGTCTGCCAGAGCAAGAACGAGCTGAGCGTTCTGGCGCATGTGCAGTCCGGGCGTCTGGAGCGGTATGAGCGGATAGGCATCCGCATCGATCACGGTCCTGCCGGATTCCTCTCCGATGCGCGCGCAATCCGGATCGGCTGCGTGCGTGACGAGCGTTCCGTCTTTGGAAAGCTTCCTGACAAATTTGACGAAGGCGGAACGGTAATCGTCCATGTCCTTGTAGTAATCGAAATGATCGCCGTCGCACGTCGTAAGAAGGATGACAGAGGGGTCGTAATTGAGGAACGATCTCTTGTACTCACATGCTTCCAGCAGGAACAGGTCACCCTTGCCGACGCGCCAATTGCGTCCGTCGAGCTCGCGAATCTTCGTACCGATGACGATCGTTGGATCAAGCCCGCACTCGACGAGCAGGCGCGCTGCCATGCCCGTCGTCGAGGATTTCCCGTGCGTTCCGCAGACTGCGATCACCCGTTTGCCGCGCGATAGATCACCAAGCGCCTGCGGGTACGACTGCTGCCGGACGCCGAGCGCTTTTGCGCGCACCCGCTCAGGGGCGTTTTCCGGAATGGCTTCCGAGTACACCAGCAAGTCACAGTCTGTCGGGATCAGGGCTCCGCTCTGGTCCGTGCCGACTGTGATCCCCTGCGACCGCAGATCCTCCAGTAATGCACTCATCGTTTTGTCGCTGCCGCTGACATCGTGCCCCTCCGCCTTCCGGAGAGACGCATAGGCGCTGAGACCGATGCCGCCGATACCCGAACAGAAGATCTTCACGAGTTGATGATAGCGGATCGGCGTCAACCTGACTCCCGCATTCGGATATTCTGTTATCCTAGCCGCCGTGCCCTACCGCGATCTCGAACCCGTCAGCAAGCAGCTCACCATCGTTGTGGGTCTGACTGTCGTTGGATTCATGGCGTTCGGCCTGGCTCTGTCGTTCTACCGCAACATCCTGTTTGAGGAGACACTGCGCAACATCAGCGGCCAAAACGACGAGCTCCAGAGGGACATCGATTCCAGCCAGGCGGATCTGGATTATTACCAATCCGCCCAATACAAGGACAAATACGCCAAAGAAACCCTGAATCGCATTAGTCCCGGTGAAAAGCTGCTGATTATCACGGAGGAACCCGCCGCGCCGAATCTCGGGGGCGCGACGGCCTTCACCCCGTCCGAAGCCCAGGAAGCAGCCTATCAGGAGCATTTACGCGAGATTCCTGTTGTCCAGCACTGGTATTTGTACCTGTTTGAACGCGACAAAATCGACACCCTGCGGAAGGGTCTCTGACTGATGAAAATAGGGTTTTTGGCTTATTGAAGGGATAAAATGGTTGCGGGGGGGGGATTTGAACCCCCGACCTCGAGGTTATGAGCCTCGCGAGCTTCCGGGCTGCTCCACCCCGCGTCGTACTGCTGTAAGTCTGAAGGATAACGCAAAGACTTGCAAGGAGGCGGAAAATCCGTAAAATTCGTCCACTATGGCACATAAGAAAGCAGGTGGATCGACACAGAACGGGCGCGACAGCGTTGCAAAGCGCCGTGGCGTAAAGCGCTTCGGCGGCCAGGCAGTGAATGCCGGTGAGGTTCTCATCCGTCAGAAGGGCTACTGGTTCTTCCCGGGTGCCAACACTGAGCTCGGTAGCGACTGGACGATCCATGCAGCTGTCGCTGGTGTTGTCCGTTTCTCGCAGAAGCGCCGCCTGAAGTTCGACGGTTCGCGCGAACGCTGCACCGTGGTCTCGGTCGAACCGGTTAAGGCCTAAGAGGCACCTGAATGCGGTTAGAATCAGGTATGTTTTTTCGTGCGATCACTGTGTAGCATAGCCCCATGTCCGAAACGGGAGGATTAGACATCGGCGTACCCAGCGAAGGCGGAACCGGGGCACCAGAGCAGCTGAGCGAGGAGGCTAAACAGCGCTTTGCAGCCGCAGCCGCAGCGATGATTGCTATTCAGCGCGAAGAGAAGCGCAGTAAGAAGCGTGACACGCGTGTGGCCCGCACGATCATCCAGTTTCTGAACGACGATCGCTACGCACATCTGTTCGTGCTGATCTCCCGTCTAGTGGCGCGCGACTGTCCGTCGGTGTTTATTCTGGCAATTCTTTCGCTGATTAATGAGGAAGCCAACAGCGTCGTGAAGGAATATCTGGCCGAGGCGGGCTCGAAGACCGACGTCGAGACGGTGGAGGAAAGCACGCAGCTCATGCCGCAGGGCACGATCGACGCGGATACCAACAAGGCGCTGGTCGAATGGATCACGCGCATGCAGATGGTTCTCTCGCTCGAGACGACGTCGATTCTGATGAAGCTGATGGTCGACGAGAAGAATATCGACGGAACGGTGCTCCAGCTCGCCACCTTCGTACTCCAGGAGTTCTTCCGCTTGCCGGTCGGCGGCAAGCGCGAGATCGCGTTCGAGAGCCTGCAGGTCCTGACGGTCAGCATCCTCCAGACGGTCTTCGAGCCGTTCCTGGATGCCATCGACCGCAAACTGCTCGAAAAGCCCAAGAAGGAGGAAGACGACGAGTGATTTGGCTCAGAAGAAGCTGAACTCCTGGAGCAGCGTCTGTTTTCTGCCACCGACTTCGGCGTAGAGGCACACTCTGTCCACGCGCGTCTCTATCACCGGATTTCCAAGAATCTTCAGTACGTCTTTCTTCACCGTGACAAAACGTTGTGGATGACGGATGCGGGCGAGCGTGACGTGGGGATGGAACGGCTGCAGCGACGGCCAGGGGCACTTCTTCTTCAGGCGCGCGAGCGGCTCGGAGAACGGCACGTCGAGATAGAGCACCCGGTCGCCGTGCTTGCCGGCAAAGGTGTTCACGCCCGAGAGCTTGAGCGTGAAGGGCTCCGTCGCTTCGGCGATTTTCTCCGCCTGCGTGATGATCTGTCCGTACTCGATCTCCATCAC
>CAZFBZ010000002.1:19910-27796 GCA_964517345.1 uncultured Candidatus Peribacteria bacterium
TTCTTGCCCTTCTTCTGCTTGTCGAGGAGCTTGTTCTTGCGGCTGACGTCTCCGCCGTACAGGTAGCCCGTCACGTCTTTGCGCAGCGCCGAGAGCGTCTCGCGCGCAACGACTTTGGAGCCGATGGCGGCCTGGATCGGGATCTGGAACTGCGCCTTGGGGATCACTTCCTTCAGCTGTTTGCAGATGACGGCTCCCACGTGCTGCGCTTCGCTGCGATGCACGATGGTGCTGAGGGCCTCAGCCGGATCGCCGAGCAGCAGAATATCCATTTTGACGAGATCACCGGCGCGGAAGCCGAGCGTCTCGTAGCTCATAGAGGCGTAGCCGGAGGTCGCGGACTTCAGCTGATCGAAGAAATCCAGCACGATCCCCTGCAGCGGCACTTCGAAGGTGAGCAGCGCGCGGTCAGCATCGAGGTATTCGAGAGTTTTGTAGATGCCGCGGCGGTCCTGCACGAGCGTCATCGAGGGGCCGACGTCGATCTTGCGACAGACGATCTCGAGCTTCACCCAGGGCTCACGGATTTCGGAGATGTAGGTCGGATCCGGAAAGTCGGCAGGGTTGCTGAGGTTGGCGACGTCGGGCTCGTCGAGCTTGATCAGGCTCGCGCGGACAATAGACGCAGGCTGTTTGGACTGCAGTTTTACCTCGTAGAGCACGCTTGGAGCCGTAACGATCAGATCGCAGTCGTATTCGCGCTCCAGACGCTCCTGAATGATGTCCAGGTGCAAAAGGCCGAGGAAGCCGCAGCGGAAGCCATTGCCGAGCGCGGTGTTGTGCTCCGGAACCATTTGCAGAGCGGCGTCATTGAGTGAAAGTTTCTCCAGTGCCTCGCGGAGATCCGCGTAGTCATCGGCTTCCGTCGGATAGAGTCCGGCGAACACCATCGGCTGCACCTGTGCATAGCCCGGGAGCATCTCTGCGATCTGTTTGGAGGCGATCGTGTCACCCACGCGGACCAGGTGCACATCCTTCTGGCCGGTCACGATATAGCCGATCTCGCCCTCGTGCAGCACACCGTCCGACACATAGCGCGGCGCGAAGTGGCCGACGTCCAGCACCTCAAATTCGGTCTTGGTGCCTTTGAGGAACATCTTGTCGCCTTTGTGGATGTCGCCATTCATCGCGCGGACGTAGGCGACACCGCCGCGGTACGTATCCATGATCGCGTCGAAGATCAGCGCGCGGGAAACCGGCTCACCCTCGACAGTTGCACCTTGCGTTGGAGCAACGGGAGCGCGCACGCGGTCGATGACGGCATCCAGCACTTCGGCTACTCCCCTGCCCTCTTTGGCCGAGATCAGGAGAATCTCTTCGCGCTGGCAGCCGAGCAGTTTCATCACTTCTTCACTGACGCGCTCGGGATCTGCCGCCGGCAGGTCAATTTTATTCAGGACGGGAATCAGCTTCAGATCGTGCTCAAGCGCCATGTAAAGCACCGCAAGCGTCTGGGCCTGGATGCCCTGCGAGGCATCGACGAGCAGGATCGCGCCTTCGCACGCAGCGAGCGACCGGCTGACTTCATAACGAAAATCAGTGTGGCCGGGCGTGTCGATGAGATTCAGTTGATGACCTTTGTACTGCATGCGCACCGGCTGCAGTTTGATGGTGATACCGCGCTCGCGCTCCAGATCCATCATGTCGAGCGTCTGCTCCTTCATCTCACGTTTCTGAAGCGTTCCGGTCACTTCGATCATCCGGTCCGACAGCGTCGACTTTCCATGATCGATATGCGCGATGATGCAAAAGTTTCTGATTGGCATTGGGGCGCGCAGATTCTATCCGAAAACACCCTCCTCCGCGAGTCCAGTATGCCGGCATTCGGCCCTTCTAGAAGCTGAGAAACAGCTTATGCAAGTTGGTTTCGCCCCGGACCTCGGGATGGAACGTCCCTGCGAGCAGATTGCCCTGTCGGACGAGCACCGGGTTGCCGCCGTCCTCAGCCAGAATCTCGACGCCTTCCCCTACACGGACAATAACCGGCGCGCGGATAAAAGCGGCCCGGACGGCGCCTAGGCCTTCGATCCTGATCGTCCGTTCGAAGCTGTCCACCTGCGGACCGTAGGCATTACGCTCCACGTCGATATCAACAAGGCTGAGTGTCGGAGGGGCATTCTTTCCCAGAGCGTTCTTTGCCAGCAGGATCGCTCCCGCGCAGGTGCCGTAGACCGGGAGCGTCCCCTCGCGCACTCGGATTTTGATCGCGTCATCCAGTCCGGACAAACGCAGAAAACGGCTGATCACCGTGCTCTCGCCGCCGGGGATGACGAGGCGCGATACTTTTGCGAGATCGGCTTTCGTGCGAACCTCCATGCACGAAGCGCCCAACTTTCGGAAAATCTGCAGGTGCTCAGCGAAGTCTCCCTGCAGTGCCAGAACGCCGACGGCGGCGCTGCGGGGGGCCATTACCAGCCGCGGGATTGCATGCGCGTACCGAGCGCGTCGATTTCGAGTCCGGCCATTGGCTCGGGGAGATCCGTAGAGATTTCCGCCAGCTTCTGCGCGTCGTTGAAGTGAATGGTGGCAAGCACGATCGCTTCGGCCGTGCGCCGGGGATCTTTCGACTTGAAGATTCCCGAGCCGACAAAAACTCCTTCGGCACCCAGCTGCATGAGCAATGCGGCATCGGCCGGTGTGGCTACGCCACCGGCGACAAACGTGACGACCGGAAGGCGCTGTGCCTCGGCGACGCTCTCCAGCAGCGACAGCGGTACGCGCTGCTCAATCGCCCAGGCTTTCATTTTGTCTGACGTCAGAGACTGAAGTGCGCGCATTTCTCGTTGAATCATTTTGAGGTGACGCACGGCCTCGACGACGTTGCCTGTGCCCGCCTCGCCCTTCGTACGGATCATGGCTGCGCCTTCATGGATGCGGCGAAGAGCTTCACCCAGGTTCGTAGCTCCACAGACGAATGGCACCGTGAACTGCTTCTTATCTACATGGTCGAACGGATCGGCTGGCGTCAGCACTTCGGATTCATCGATGAAGTCGACTTTGAGCGACTCAAGAATGCGCGCCTCCGCCGTGTGACCGATGCGGATCTTCGCCATCACCGGAATGCTCACGGCCTCCTGGATGCCCTTGATCAGCTTTGGATCGCTCATGCGCGCCACGCCGCCTTGCGCGCGAATGTCGGAGGGAACGCGCTCCAGCGCCATGACTGCGCACGCACCTGCGGCCTCGGCGATGGCGGCCTGCTCGGGCGTGACGACATCCATGATCACGCCGCCTTTCAGCATGCGCGCGAGGTCTTCTCCCAAGGGTTGAGCGGGCGTCATTTTCACGGCGTAATGCTACAGCAGCACACTTTTCTTTGAAAGCGGTGATTGCTGCATTCCATCAGCATCACTAGAATCCTGGATAAGCCCTATTCCCCTCTCTCCCATGAAACGCTCACTCACTCTCGCAACAATTGCCCTGTCCATTTTGACGCTGACTCCGGTATTCGCCGAGTCGCCACAGATGCAGCAGCAGATTGCCATCGGTGATGACCAGTACGTCGCGGGGGGCAACGTGACGCTCGGAACAGATCTCCCGACCGATCTCGTCGCGGCCGGGGGCAACGTCACCCTCAGCGGCAGAGTCGGCCGCGACCTCCTCGTAGCGGGCGGACAGCTCGACATCACTTCACCCATCGGAGACGATCTGCGCGCGGCAGGCGGCACCATCCGCATCGCCTCGTCGGTGGCGGGTGACGTGCTCGTGACTGGCGGCTCCGTCGTCATCGCGAAGAACGCTGTCATTAACGGGGACGTCGCCATCTTCGGCGGCACGCTGATCATGGATGGCCAGGTGAAGGGCAAGCTGACAATCGCAGGCGGAGATGTGACGGTCTCGGGCCAGGTCGCCGGACCGGCTGATATCAAGGCCGAGACGTTCATGCTCACCGGCGTCATCGGCGGGCGGGCAAAAATCGCAGCACAACAGATCGGCCTTGGACCGGATGCACGCCTGCGTTCCGGCATCGACTACTGGACGGAGGACGGCCAAATGGATTTCACTACGGCCCTCGCCGGCGGAACGGGAACTGCCGTCTACAAGCCCGAGCTTAAACTCATCGACCGGAACGAGGCCCGCACGGGGGCAACTGCAGCTCTCGGAGCCTTCGCCGGAGTCATGGGCATGTTCTCACTGCTCTCCGCCGCGCTCTTCCTGACGTTGCTGATGCTCTTTGCCCCCAACATGCTCGCCGAATCCGGCAGGAAGCTGATGAAGAGCCCCGGCATGAGCCTGCTGACCGGAGTACTGTTCTATTTCCTCACGCCGCTTCTGATTCTCGGGCTTTTTCTTACGATCATCGGCATTCCGTTGGGCTTCTTTGGCCTCTTCGTTTACGTCTTTTCGGTGATCTTCGGCTCGGCAGTCTCTGCAGCGGTCATCGCCCAGTGGATCGAGCAGTACTTCAAGAAGAAGTGGCACCCGGCTCTCATGATCCTGCTTGCGGTCGCTGTCTTCGTCGGACTCAAGGGGCTGTGGCTCGTTCCTGTTCTTGGATGGATTTGCCGCACACTGCTCATCTTTATGGCGGTTGGCGCACTGCTGATGACGCTGTGGACGAGAGGAAAAAAAATCGCCTGATGGATTTTCAAAAATACAGGATAATCACGCAGAGACCCTTGCTCCCCCCTGCCTCCGGGAGCAATCTCTGCGCGTATCCGCTCCCCTCGCCTGCTATGCGTGTTGAACTACTGGTCATTGCGCTTCTCTCCATCTGGCTTGGGGGTCTCGCAGGAGTGACGCTCGGCATGCTGACCACCCAGATGCAGGCTGTGCGCAGGGTGAACAGCTAAGACGTGTCGGGCATCATAAACCCAGGAGGCGCGCCGGCTTGTTTTGCTGTAGAATAGGAGAAGAACGGGACGTAGCTCAGTTGGTAGAGCGCCTGCTTTGGGAGCAGGAGGTCGTGAGTTCGAGTCTCGCCGTCCCGACCAGCTTGACCTGTATCTGTTGCATCTCGCGGAGAACCTGCCGGGCAATCTGCTGCGGCGCTTTCTGTGATGTATCGATACCGATGAATTCCATCCCAGCGCGGTCCTGCGCTTCGAGATCTGTTACATCGTTTTCGGTAAGAGCGAACCAATCTGCCTGACCTTCCAAAGCCGCACGCTGATCGTCTTTGCGTTTCCTGCGAATGTCCGGTGCGCCGCTCAGTTGAAGATACGTCAGCTGGGCATCGGTGAACGCCGCTGTAATCCGGTTCAGCAACGGGCGGGAGTGTGCGCATCCGGCGATAATCACCGTTGCAGATCCCCGCTTGAAGAAATTCACTGCGGCATGCAGCGCGATGTCCAGTGTTGCCTCGTAGAGTTCAGGAGACGACACCCAGGGGCGCACGTGCATCAGATCATCGCAGTCGATGCAGGCGCAGTTATCCATCGCCTCCGAAAGGAGGCGCGCAACGGTGCTTTTCCCCGAGCCCGGCTTTCCGTTGATGAGCAGCAGGTGCCGCACCGGCGCAGTATACACTGGAGCTTTCGCCAGGCGCCCTCGACCGCTACACTCCGCCACAATGCGCTCCTACCGCCACTACGATCTGATCATGGCCGCCTTCGTCGCGGTCCTGCTTCTCAGCAATATCGCTTCTTCGGCGAAGATCGTGGACTGGGGAGTCGCCCCCTTCGGTCTGCGCTTGGCATTCGATGCCGGCACACTGCTCTTTCCGCTCAGCTACATCTTCGGCGACGTGTTGACGGAAGTATACGGCTATGCGCGCGGTCGCCGCGTGATCTGGGCCGGCTTCGCGGCATCGGCATTGATGAGCCTGGTCTTCTTCATCATCCAGAACATGCCGGGCGAAGAGCAGTGGCTCGGCTACGCAGGGAACGACGCCTATGCGGCGATCCTCGGCGGGGTCAGCTCTGGCGGCATCATCATCGCGAGCCTGTGCGCGTACTTCCTCGGCGAATTCAGCAACTCGTTCATTCTTGCCAAGATGAAAGTCGCCATGAACGGCAAGCGCCTCTGGATGCGCACGATCGGCTCGACGCTCATCGGCCAGGGCATCGACACTGTCTGTTTCGTCCTCATCGCGACGGCTTTCGGCGTCTTCCCGTGGGAAATCTTCTGGTCACTGGTTGTCGCCAATTACATCTTCAAAGTCGCCATCGAGGTTATCCTGACCCCCGTGACGTACAAGGTCGTGGGCTTCCTGAAGGCATCAGAACAGGAGGATTTCTATGACCGGAATACAAATTTCAATCCCTTCGCCATTTTGCCGAATAAGTAAATTTATAAACTATTAGTATATTTAGTCTAGTTTTTTCATGTGTTCTCAGTAGAATCCGCGCGCCGTTTGGCAATCGCTCATTCGCCCATCGCAACCGCGCTTCGGCGCCACACGTGAAGGAGACTGTCTGTGATCCGGAAAATGCGAGTCGTGATCGTGTTGGGCTATGGCGTCACCGTGACGCCTGCTCACCAGAAATACCTCGACCAGGCCGCGGCGAACGCGGTCGCCTACTGTGCCGACCTCATGATCGTCAGCGGCGGCTGCACCAGCCGCAAGACCCAGCCCGACGTCAGCGAGGCCTCCGTGATGGCCTCGTGGTTCAGCGAGCACGGCAACCTGGAGTGCGCCGTCGTGCAGGATCAGGCGTCGATGACGACCCTGGAGAACCTCCTGTTCTGCGCGGAGATCCTCCGCGAGAACGACATCCAGCCGACGCACGTCACCATCTTCAGCGATGAGGTGCGGAAGATGAAGGTGAGCTGGCTGGCGTACTGGATCTTCGGCAAGAACGTCGAGGTCCGCGGCGTCCCGGTGACCACCGACAACGCGTGGTGGCAGTGGTTCACCAGCCCGCTGACGCTGTTGTCCTACTGGGTCCCGGCGCTGCGCTGGTTCGAGAAGTCGCGCGCGGAAAAGTGGGCTGAGAGCCGCTGACCGGCCGGGGGGAGGTTTACCTCCCCCCAGTGCCAGAAATCACAGGTGGAAGTCTGTACACCATTTTTCTTGTGCCCGAGGACGGGAGACGGGAGAATCGCGCTATGCAATGCACGGTCGTGACGGACTCCAAATCGGCGGGCATCGGCAACGGACTGACCTACGAGGCCGGCGGCCTTGCGTTGCGCCCAGGTTCGCACGTGCGTGTACCGCTGCGGAACAAACTGGTGGAAGGCATCGTGCTCGACATCATCGAAAAACGCGGACAGGAAACCTACGACCTGAAACACATTAAAGAAGTGCTCGGTGAGCAACCGCTCCTCAGCGAAGCGACGTTGAAAACTGTCCGTTGGATGTCCGAGCAGTACCTGTGTCCGTTGCGTCAGGCACTGAGTGTCTGGCTACCGTCGGGCCCGTGGTCGGTTGTGCTGCCGAAAGAGATCATCGGGTACGCCGTGTCACCCCTGGCTCCCGACGCCGTGCGCGGCGCGAAGCAGCAGGCCGTGTTGGAATACCTGCGGGACCGTGACTGGGCGTCGCGCGAACAGATCAGCCAGGAGACCGGTGCTTCGAGCTCCGTTTTGAATGCAATGAAGACGAAGGGTTTGCTGACCGAAGAGAAACGCAAAGAAGAATTTGCCGCGCCGTCGTCCGATTCCGCGCTGCGTGAATCCCCCGTTCTCTCCGGCGCTCAGGAGGCCGTCTATGAGTTGATCAAAGCCGATTCCCGCCCGACTCTGCTCTTTGGCGTTACTGGAAGCGGCAAAACCGAAATCTACGCCAAGCTGATCGCCGATGCCGTATCTGCAGGAAAGCAGGCGATCCTGCTTCTGCCGGAAATCCTGCTGACGGAGCATTTCATCGACCGCTTCGAAGCGCTGCTCCAGCGCCCGGCGATTTCCATCCTCCATAGCCGTCTCACGCCCTCCGAGCGACGTAACGAATGGAAGCGCATTCACCGCGGTGAGGTATCGCTGGTCATCGGTTCACGCAGCGCGCT
>CAZFBZ010000002.1:27896-43553 GCA_964517345.1 uncultured Candidatus Peribacteria bacterium
CGTGTCGTCGATCTCGCAGAGGTGCAGTTCGGCGAGCTCTATCCGTTTTCACCGACGCTGATCGAAGCGATCGGTACTCGTCTCGACCGTGGGGAACAGACTGTGCTCTTCCTCAACCGCCGCGGCACGGCGAGCGCGCTGCTCTGTCTGCAATGCCGGAGGCGCGTCGTCAGCCCCGAATCGCAGCTGCCGTTCACGCTGCATACGGGCAGGGATGGCAAACCGTTTCTGCTGGATCACACCACGGGCACGGTCGCGCCGGTTCCCGCCCAGTGTCCGCACTGTGCGAGCGTGAAACTGCACAGCGTCGGCGCAGGAACGCAGAAGATTGAGCTCCTGCTCAAACGCCTGTTTCCGGCTGCCCGTCTGCTGCGGGCGGATGCGGATACGATGCAGGAGCCTGGAGACATGCGCCGCCTGCTTACTGCCATGCGCGGCCGCGAGGCGGATATCCTGCTTGGCACGCAATCGGTCGTGAAGGGTCTGGACCTTCCGGAAGTAACGCTCGCAGCGGTTCTCATTGCCGACATCGGCATGTCTCTGCCGCATTTCCGCGCCGGCGAACGCATTTTCCAGCTGCTCACGCAGCTTACGGGCCGCAGCGGCCGCTCGAAGCCCGGCGAAGTCATCATCCAGACGTTTCGTCCCGATTCGCCGGAGATCGTGGCTGCTGCCAGGCATGAAACGGAAAAGTACCTGGATACAGAGCTCAAGCTGCGGATCTACAGCAGGTACCCCCCAGCAAGTCGCATGGTCCGGCTGATCGCTCGCGGAGAGGATTGCGAGAAGCGCGCGCGAAAACTCTACGTCGACTGCATGCGCGAGATCGCACTCAACAGACGCGACGTCAAATGTAGCACCGCACCGACGTTCTTTGGCGGAGGCAAGGTTTGGCACGTGCTCCTGCGTGGAGAAGAGCCACGCGCAGTGCTCGCCGGCGTCGACTTGCAGGGCGTCTCGGTTGATATTGACCCCCTGGAAACACTCTAATTTTCCGATTCTCTGGAGCGGAGACCAGGAAAGCAGTATGCTGACGTCCGCCCCTTCCCCCTTCGCACATGGAGTACCGGCGGTATCTTGCAGAGTTGCTCGGCACGTTCACCCTCACGTTCGTCGTCTGGCTCTCCGTCGCTTTTGCGATGCCTTATCCGACTCCCGTGATGGCTGCCCTCACGCTCGGCCTGCTTGTGTACACGCTCGGACCGATCAGCGGCACGCACATCAACCCGGCCGTCACAGTCGGACTCCTGAGCATTGATCGCATCAAGATGAAGGACGCCTGCGGCTACATCGCGGCGCAATTTGCAGGCGCATTTCTCGCGATGTTTCTCGGCCGCATGCTTAGCGGCGAAATGGCGACGGTCCCGCATGAGAGCCACCTGATTATCGGCGTGGCTGAAGCGATCGGCGCGTTCTTCCTGGTCTTCGGCATCACGTCGGTCGTCGAGAAGAAAGTCGACGGCATCGTCTCCGGTTTCGTCATCGGCGGCTCGCTCCTCCTCGGCATCTATCTCGCGCTTCCGTTCAGCAATGGCATTCTGAATCCCGCCGTGGCCCTCGGTGTCGGATCATTCGGCACAATGTACATCCTGGGACCGCTGGTCGGTGCCGTCTGCGGCGCATGGGCCGCCAAGCTGCTTCATGCCCCCGCCGGAAAGCCGTCCCGCAAGTGATACAGCGCGATTCCGGCTGCGACTGCGACGTTGAGTGATTCCTTCTTCCCGCGCATGGGGATGCGAACCACGTGATCGGACAGATCCAGCAGCGCCTCCGGGACACCCGAGAGCTCATGTCCGACGATCAGACAGATCTTGCCCTTGGCACGGAAGCCGGAGAGGTCTTCTGAGCGATCAGTCAGCTCGAGTGCCACAATCGTCCAACCGTCCGCTCGTAGTCCCTTCACAATCGCCACCGGGTCCGGCGCATGCTCCCAGGGGACCGTCTCCTCAGCTCCGAGTGCCGTTTTGGAGATTTCTTTGCGCGGCGGATGCCCCGTATACCCGGTCAGGTAGATTTTCTCGACCGCCAAGCCGTCCGCCGTGCGGAAAAACGAGCCGACATTCCAGAGCGACCGGACGTTGTGGGCGAGCAGCGCGATGCGGAGCGTCGGAGTTTTCGGCATATCACACGATCCGCTCCAGCGTTCCAGCGTGCGGATTACAGAAGATCTCCAGGAGGTCGCGTCGCGCCATGACCGCATCATCGACGCCATCGCAGCCGTAGCAGACGCCGGTCTGGCTCCCGGGCCCGAAAGACCCTGCACCGGTGTCGGGGACGTCGCGGCGCAACAGCAGGCGCGAACCGAGTACCGCCTGAAACGCGCCGCTGGTGACCGGCTCTTCACGCTTCGCGTCGGCATTCCAGCGCTGCAGAGCGCCTTTGCGACGCAGATACGCGCGCTCCTTGCGGGGATTGAACACCGTCAGATCAGACAGCGCTTTGCCAACGGACGACTCGGGCAGCATCAGGTATTTCCACTGGCGGAGCTTCAGACCCGGCGCTGAACGTTGAGCCGCCTGCTCTACGGTCCGCTCCTCGTTGTTCACGATGAGTGTACCGATGAAGAGCTCGACTCCGTCCGCAGAGCGGTCGGCAATGGTCCAAGGCTTGGCTGCCGCAGCAACGGGATGCGCGTAGCTCTTGCGCGGCTTTTCCAGCCAGAGCTTCAATGCCTGGAAGTACCGGTCGCCGTTCTTGGTGCGCTCGGGATGCGGCATGATCGCCACGACGTTGCCGGCTGCGTTGCAGATGCCCGCCACCGCGTGCACAGCGCCGTTCGGCGTAACCGGCTGATCCTCGGACACCGTGCCGGACGCATCGCAGTATCTGAAGGCGAGCTGGTTGTTTTTCTCCAGTTCGGCGAGCAGGTCTTTATCCTCAGTCGTAAAACGGCCTTCACCGTGCGCGATTGGCAGATGCATTGCGCCCGTCCAGTTGGACGTGGCACAGCGGTCCGCGGCGCAGGCGGGAGTCATCCAGATCCATTCGCTTAAAAAACCCGGAGAGCGCCAGCCGTCCGCAGTCTTGATGGCGTTGCGAGCGAGCGACATCTGCAGCCCTTTGCCAAGCGGGATCAGTCCGCTCTCGACGAGCACCTGAGCGCCGTTGCAGTTGCCGATCACGGTCTTGCCGGCCTCGGCCTCCCGCGCGATGAAATCCATCAACGGGTCGCGTCCGGCTACCATGCCGCTGCGTCCGCGATCCTCGTAGGCGAACCCGCCGGGCAAAAAGTACCCATCGACGTCGCGGAGTTTGGCGCGATCATCGTTCCAGCGGAAATAGAGCGGCGTGATGCCGTTCTCGCGCAGTGTGCGCATGGATTCGACTTCGCAGTTGTTTCCGGGGAACGAGACGACGGCGACCGTGGGGCTCATGGTTCAAGTGTACACAGCGCCATAGTCGGGCGAAAGCGTCAGACTTTCATGATCTCTTCCTCTTTTTTCTTGGCCGTATCGGCGATCTTGGCGTTGGCGTCATCCACGCTCTTCTGCAGATGCTCCATCAGCGTCTCACGCACGTCTTCGTCCTTCTCGGCCTTGATCGTGTCGTGCGAGGTCTGGCGGTGCTTGCGGACGGCGATCCGGGCTTCTTCAGCCATTTGATGAACAAGCTTGGAAAGCTCGACGCGACGCTCCTGGCTCATCGACGGCAGCGTGATACGAATGCTGACACCGTCGTTAACCGGCGAACCCAGGTTGGCCATCTGGAGGGCCTTGTCGACGTTCTGGATGATCGAGCGGTCCCACGGCTGCACAAGAATCGTGCGGGCATCACTGACCGACACTCCGGCGACCGCACGCAATTGCTGACGCTGGCCGTAGGCTTCCACTTCGATATGCTCGACGAGAGCCGCGTTGGCGCGACCGGTCTGGAGCTTGCTGTATTCACCGCGGAGGTGCGTGAGCACTTTTTCGATTTCGGCCAGAAAAGCAGTGATGCGGGGGTCGTTCATGGGAGGAGTCGGAAAGGAAGGAACCGGTTACACCGGCTCCCGCACTATACCACAGGCGATGGCTCAACCATGCACCACCGTGCCGATCTTATCGCCCTTGGCGGCGCGCAGCAGGTTGCCCTTCGTCTGGAAGTTGAAGACGACGATCGGCAGCGCCTGTTCCTGACACAGGCTGAACGCGGCCTGATCCATCACCTGCAGGTGCGCTTCCAAAGCCTTCTGGTAGGTCAGTTCCTCATATTTTACCGCGTCTTTGAACTTGTTCGGATCTTTGTCATAGATGCCGTCGACATTGGTTCCCTTAAGCAGAACGTCGCACGTCAGTTCCAGTGCGCGCAGGGCGGCCGCGGAATCGGTGGTGAAATACGGATTGCCTGTGCCGCCGGCGCAGATGACGATACGGCCCTTCTCGATGTGGCGAAGCGCTCGCCGTTTGATAAATTGTTCCGCAAGCTGCGGGATACCGATGGCCGAGAGCACACGCGTCTGCACGCCGATGGACTCCAGGGCCGACTGCAGAGCGACGCTGTTCATGATCGTAGCGAGCATGCCGATCGCATCGCTGGCCGTGCGCTCGATGCCGCTGTCCTTGGTGTCGCGGTAGCGCCAGATGTTGCCTCCGCCGACGACGACGACCACCTCGCACAGCTTGGAGACTTCAGCGATCTGACCGGCGATATCGGTGAGCGTCGGCTTATCGAGCCCGTAGTCCTTCGGACCGGAGAAGACCTCGCCGGAGAGTTTGAGCATGATGCGCTTGTACGCCATAAAGTCTGGGGTTACGCCGTGGGCGGCGTGGGAGGAGTAGACGGAGGAGCGACAGGAACTTCGGGCGGAACAGGAGCCGGTGCCGGGGCCGGAGGGGCGGTAGGCGTGTCATTTGCGGGAAGTGGCGGGAACACATCCGACGCTTTCAGCTCCGGAGCGGGTGCCGCGGCCGGAGTCGGAGTCGTTGGCGCAGCGGGAGCCTTGGTTGCTTCGGGCTTGGAGACTTTGGAAACGGTCGAGTCACGCAGAGACTTCGCAACACGGACAGCGAAATCGACAATCTGCTTCCAGGCCTGGCGCAGTGTGATCTCGCCATGCGCGAGTGGCCCGATGATGGGCACATTCCTGCGCTGGCCCTGAGCCGCGCCCATGAATCCGTACACGGCGCCGCACATGACGACCAGTTCCAGAGCCCGTCCGATGAACGGGATGAACCAGATCGGGATCGAGATCGCAAAGAGAACCATCGCCTGCTTACAGTGCCAGCGGACGAAGGGCGAATTGCGCTTGAGGAAATACACGATGACCGACATCACCCATAGATAACCGAACGCCGCGATATCCTTGTTTTGCTCGATATCGTGCGCTTCGTCTATGGCCGGGGGGGTCTGCGTATCCATCCCTACTAGTATACCGTTTTTCGGCTTCCCCGGCCATGCTTCCCCGAACGCCTAGGCAGGGCTATGCCAAGCGTAATAGACTGCTCTCCAAGAGCCGTTGTCCGTTCTTTGCTTGTCGCACACGCGTGCCCCGGTAGCTCAGTTGGATGAGAGCGGGAGCCTTCTAAGCTCCAGGTCACTGGTTCGAATCCAGTCCGGGGTACCATTTCTTTTCTCTGCCTCTAATGTCGGACATCGAGGACTTTCTGCACCTGGTGGCGTCCTGGGCGCACATGCCCCCCTCGCTGCAGGCCGTCATTCTCATCGGCTCGCACGCGACCGGAACAGCCACCGCGGAGTCGGATGTCGATCTCGTGCTGATCACGACTGATCCTGCAGCATTGATCAGCAACGACGCGTGGCTGGCACGCTTCGGCAAAATTATGAGTATCACCGAGGAAAACTGGGGCCTCGTGCACTCGCGGAGGGTCCGCTACGAAAACGGCACAGAGGTGGAGTACGGCATTACGACACCGGCATGGCTTTCCACGGATCCGTTCGAAAAGGCTACGGCAGACATTCTGAAGAGCGGTCACAGGATCATTCATGACCCGCACGACCTGATTGGGTCGTTTTTGAAGAAAGCCGCGTGAATAAAGACGAACCGGACTCAGGTAGAATCAGTTCATGAGATTCGACTTGCGCCGCGTATTTCCCTTTCTTGTCATCGCACTTCTGTGCGTCGCGGTCTACGCGGGCTCTCTCGGTAACGGCTTCGTGCTGTGGGACGACGACGTGCTGGTCTTCAACAATCCCGCCGTCGCCGAGCTGTCACCCGCCACCATCGCACGGGCGTTCACGTCGTATGATCCGGAGCTCTACGTGCCGCTCACCATTGTCAGTTATCAGATCGAGCATGCGATCGCCGGGTTCAATCCCCTCCTCTACCACGTCAATAATCTGCTGCTGCATATTTTCTGTTCGTTCCTGGTTTTGGCGTTGCTCCGCAAACTCGGTGTATCGGCGCGCTGGTCCCTGATTCTCGCATGCGTGTTTGCGGCGCATCCGCTCAATGCCGAGACCGTCAGCTGGATCAGCGCACGCAAGGATCTCCTGATGACGGCATTCTCGCTTGGATCGCTTCTCGCCTATCTGTCGCGCAGCACCCGCGGCTATGCCATCAGTCTTGGATTATTTCTCTGCGCTCTCCTCAGCAAACCGACGGCGATTCTGCTGCCGGGAATTTTTCTGCTCATCGAGGCCGAAGGCGGACGCGTCGACTGGAAGAAAGTGAGCAAGTCACTCGCGCCCTTCGTCTCACTTTCGCTTCTTTTTCTCGTCATCGCACTCTTTGGCAAGACGGCGAACCTCGTCGCGCTCACGCCGCTGCAGACGGTGCTGATGGCGTGCAAGGCCCTGGTGTTCGCCGTGAATTCCTACGTCGCTCCGTTCTCGCTGTCGTTCCAGTACCGCCAGGTGACACAGGTCGGCCTCACTCCGGAATTTCTGATGCCGGTTGCGGTCGTGCTGGCGGCACTGATGCTCTTCTGGTTCGCGCGAAAGCACATGCGCGGTTTATCGCTTGCATCAGGGCTCTTTCTGCTTCCACTGCTGCCGTCATTCGCCACGTTTTCGCAGAACAATACGCTCTATATCTTCTCGGACCGCTATCTCTACCTTCCGCAGATCGGACTGCTTCTTTTTGCCGGATTAATGATCGACTCTCTCCTTGATCGCTACAGCAGATCCATCCGCAACGGCGCTCTCGCCATCGGCGTGCTGTGCATCACGATGCTTGGGATTTCGGCTCATGCGCGCAGTCTGCTCTGGCAGGACAGCGAGTCGCTGCTCGGTGACGCGCTCCGCAGCGACCCCGGAAACACCGCCCTGCACTACAACCTCGGTATTGCACGCCAACAGGCGGGTGACTTCTCGGGTGCGGAGGCTGCCTACCGGTCGGTACTTCAGCTCGACGCATCACACGCGCGGGCGCATGCGAATCTCGGACTGGCGCTGCAGAGTCTCGGTCAGACAGCCGAGGCTGAAGCCGAATTCCGCGCGGCAATCGCTGCGGACCCCTCGCGTCCGGAGGCCTACGATAACCTGGGCAGCCTGCTCCTGGATCGCAACGATGTGGACGGTGCGATAGCGGCTTTCCAGTCGGCGATAGCAGCCGACAGCAGCTACGCGCAGGCGCACAACAACCTCGGATCAGCCTACGGCAGGAAGGGCATGTATGAAGAGGGATTGCGCGAGTTTCAGCGTGCCTTAGAGCTGGATCCGGCACAGGCCGCCAAAGCAGACGAGCTGCGCAGGACACTCGAGGATGCCGGCAGCCGCTGAGGAGAGGGCTTCTTGCGTAACCAGACGAATGGCGCGAGACCGGTTGTAGTGAGGTACAGCGCTCTCCTACACTGTGTGCGTTCCCCCCACGCCCGCATGTCCACCGAAGTCCACCCTTCCGCACCCGCAAACGATTTTGCCGTGCTCCGGAAGATGATCGTCGAGAAAGGCCTTCTCGAGCGCAACATCGGCTTCTTCGTCTGGAAAATTTTTCTCAATACGGCGATGCTCGCTATCGGCATTGCTGTGCTCTTTCTGACCAAGAATCTGTTCCTGCTGCTGCTGGACGCCGTCTACCTTGCCTTTGTTTACGGACAGATCGGCCTGCTCGGCCACGACGCCGGCCACCGTCAGATTTTTTCATCCACGTTCAAGAATGATCTCGTCGGCCACCCGTGCGGACTTGCGCTCGGCATCAGCATGCATGCGTGGATGGACAAGCATAATGAGCATCACGCCCACCCGAACCACGAGGACATGGATCCGGACATCGAATTCCCGATCATCGCCTTCTCCGAACAGCAGGCACGTGAAAAAAAGGGCTTGGCTGGTTTCTGCGTCCGCCAACAGGGCTGGCTCTTCCCGTGGCTGCTTCCGTTCGTGGCAGGTTCCCTGCGCTACAGCGCCTTCCGCTACGTCTTCACCCGCCCAATCAAGAAAGTCTGGGTGGACGCGGTCCTGCTCTTCGCGCACTTCGTCGCCTACTTCACGCTGCTTTTCCTCCTCCTGCCTCCTCTGCACGCCGTGCTGTTCATCCTGGTGCATCAGGGCTGTTTCGGCTTCTACATGGCGCTGATCTTCGCCCCGAATCACAAGGGCATGGTGATGCTCGGCAAAGACGAGAAGCTCGATTTTCTGCGCGAGCAGGTGCTGACGGCACGCAACGTCCGCGGCGGCGTGCTGGCGGATTTCTGGTACGGAGGACTCAATTACCAGGTGGAGCACCACCTATTCCCGACGATGCCGCGCAACAAGCTGCGCAGGGCAAATTCCATCGTGCGCCAGTTCTGCAAGGACAAGGGCATCCCCTATCACGAAACCGGCGTCATCGAATCCTACGTCGAGATCATGGGGCACATGGGGCGCATCGCCAAATACGCCCGCACGCTCGCCTGAGCGTCACTCGAACTCGGGATAGTCGTATTCAAACGGACCGTCTTTGATCCGGTACAGGAAGTATGTCTTCGGATCGGCAGGGTCTCCGGGGTTCCCCGCACACGTCGGTGTCTCGAAGGTGAAGTGGTCCATGAGGTAGGCGACCCCTGCCACGGGCATCTCGTTGTCCTCGAACACGGTGAACTTCCGCATCAGGATAAAACGAGCCGTGCCGATGTTGTTGATAAAGCTGTGGACGACATCGGAGTCGAACTGGTTCTGGATACCCGGCGCCTGAAAGAACAACGGCCCGAGCGGCGAGTGGCGCGTGAAGGCATACGCATTCGGAAAGGCGTGTCCCCCAATATACAGCCAGCGATCGATGCCGCAGCCATCCAGAATGCCGTCGACCTGGCGCGCCAGAGTGCGCCCCACCTGCATCTCTCCCCTGTTCCGCGCCAACCGCTCCAGGTATTCGCCTGGTGTCGTCCACGGCCCAAGAACCAGGCACAGCACGAGTCCGGGTCCCAGGACATGCAGCAGGGAAACACGTGAAGGATCCAATGCGTCTGACACATCGCCAAGGAGTCGGACAACCAATGCCAGATACAGCGGCACTGCAAAGATCTGCAGGTGATTGGAAAAGACCCCTGTAATGCCGACCGCCGTAACGGTGAGATACAGGGCGATGCAGCAGCCGACGACGCCCCAGATCTTCCGGACTAGCCCGCGGTCCTCCGTTCTGCGAATGATGTGCCAGAGGACCAGCAGACCGACCAGAACCGACGCCGAGGGCGAAAAATCCTTTGCAAGATTGCCGAACACGCTCACCAGATCAAAACCGCGCTTCCAGAGCGGCACGCTGGAGCCTATGCGCCCCTCGAGCATTTCGGTCAGATATCCGGACAGGTACGGCTGCAGCCATCCGGTGAGTACCAGCAACAGAAGGAAGAGTGCTCCACCGACAAGCGCGGGAAGAACCAGAGTCTTCAAGAGATCGCGGGGTGTGCGGGAGAGGACAAGCGCGCAGCCGATCAATGGCAGTAAAAAAGGCTCCTTGAACGCGACGGCGACTGCAAAAGCGCAGCCGGCTCCGATGATGCGCCGCGTGTTCATGCGAGCCGGATCCGCAATCGCCAGGACAAAAAACGCACCGGCGAGCGCGCCGAAGGACTCCACCTGAAACTCGCCAGCGAGCGCGGCAGTGAAGAGGGCGAAGATCGCACCGGCTATTGCAGCGAGAAGCCACACATACGCGGGCGCGGGCGCGCCCTGTTTACACACACGCCGCACGGACAGAACAACGATGAAGGGAATCGCGGCGATGCAGGCGGCCTGGAAAACATGGGCGAGGACATCGCCGGACAATGCCTGGGAAACAGCCGACAGGAGGAAAATGCCGGGCGGCTTTGTTTCGATGAGATCGCGGTATGGTGCGAGACCGTTGAGAATCCCGCGCCCGACGGCCAGGTAAATAAGGCTGTCGTAAATCATGGGCCCGCCCAGCTCATAGAGCACCCGGAGGGTCATCTGCCACAGTGCCACGCATGAGCCTGCAATCAACGCAATATCGAGCATGGCCCGATGGGGCGGCGATTGTCGCGGGTCCCGGAAGCAGGCAAAAGACATGAGCCGGATGATACGTGTGGAACAGAAGAGATGACAACGCCGCCATGTCACCTTGCCGCCCGTGCGCTCCCGGTGGAGAATCCGCGCGTGGACCTCCTCTCGCTGCTGCCATCAACGCTGGTGCCCCTCGCGGGTTTTTTACTGACGCTCGGCATCATTCATCTCGCGTTTGTCTGGGTGTGGACGCTCGTGAACTCCGTTATCGCCGCCGTGGTCGGCGTCGTGCTCCGCCATTTGCCGGTCGCGTCGATTCTCACGTACACCATCGGCTATTACCTGCTCTTTGCCTTCACGCTGGAAGCCACGCTCGATTTCATCCGCGAGATGCCGGGATTCCGCATCCCTGGAGCGCTTTTGGGCTTGTGGAGCTTCTACGCGATCATGTCAGCCACGCTCTACGACGAGTATTCCACCGCCACCAAAGAAGAGACCCCGAAGACCAGAATGGTCATGAACCTGTGCATCGCGGTCGTGCTTCTGTGGGTCGCGGCATTCTGCTTCTCGCTCACGCACCGGTCGGCACTGCTGATCAGCATCGTGACGCGTTGCTATGAATTGATCGGACTGATCGCCTCGCTGCCCTTCGTCGGAGCAGTTGTAGGCGTCGTCGGTGTCATTTTTATGATCATCCTCTCGATTCGCGCATTCTTCGCCACGCTCGGGATCATCGAGTATCTCAAGGCGCGTTGAGCGGCGGTTGGGATTGAAAGACATGCCGTTCTGTTGTGTGATGCGCGGCCAGCTCTCCACAGCGGCCCCGGGAACAGATACCGTTGGCACATGATATCCACCAAGATCATCTGCACTCTCGGTCCGTCCTGCGGTACGGAAGCTGACATTCTGCGTCTGGCGCGCGCTGGCATGAGCGTTGCGCGCATCAATCTCTCCCACGGCACATGGGACCAGCACCGCAAAACAATCCGCGCGCTCCACTCGGTCAATAAGACCCTCGCCTCGCATGCGTCGCACCCGACATGCATCGGCATTCTGCTAGATACCAAAGGAGCGGAGGTCCGCACCGGCATTGTCGATACGCCTCTGCAGATCGCCAAAGACGAGGACGTTGTCTTCTCTCCGGTCCCCGTGCCGGGCGAGAAACGCCAGGTGGTCATCGTGAACCACAAGCATTTCAACAAGGACGTGAAGCAGGCCGAGGCGATCCTGCTGGATAACGGCAAGCTCACTTTTGAGCTGATGAGCATCAACAAGAACGGGACCGTCGTCGCCCGCGCCCGGGAGGACGGTTCCATCGGCTCGCGCCGGCACGTGAACCTGCCGGGGGCCAACCTCGACATGCCGTCGCTGACGGACAAGGACTGGGAGGATATCGATCAGGGCACTGCTGAGGGCGTCGATTTTCTCGGACTGTCATTCATCCGGGAGGCACGGGAGATCGAAGAGGTCCGCGACCATCTGCGCAAGAAGAAGCGCTCAGCCGGACTTATCGCCAAAGTCGAGACGCGCCAGGCTGTCGCGAACATGGAATCCATCATCGAGGTATCCGACGGCATCATGGTGGCCCGTGGCGATTTGGGAGCCGAGGTGCCGTTCGAGCGCATCCCGGTGATCCAGGATCAGCTCGTGTCCCTGTCGCGCATCGCGGGCAAGCCCGTGATCGTCGCGACACACATGCTCGAAAGCATGTGTGAAAACCCAATGCCGACACGCGCCGAAGTCACCGACATCGCGCACGCCGCCTCGATCTTCACGGACATGACCATGCTCTCCGGCGAAACCGCGAGCGGCAGGCACCCCTTCGCCTCATTGGAAGCGATGGTCCGCGTGCTCGCAGCCACCGAGACCCACCTGGAGGGCATGCGCCGTATGGTCGTGGCTCCGGTCCGCACCGAACGCGAGGCACGGGCACAGGCTGCCGTCACGCTGGCCCTCTCCACCAATGCCTCTGCGATCGTCGTCATGTCCCGCAGCGGCCAGAACGTCCGCGACATCTGCCGCTATCGTCCGCGTCTGCCCGTAATCGGCTTTACGCCCAACATCGAGGTGCAACGCTCGCTTCAGCTAACCTACGGCGTCATTCCGCTCATCATCGATTTCAACAAAGACCCGGAGAAGACGGTGATGGAGGCCTTCGCCATGGCGCGCGAACGCAAACTCCTCAAGCGCGGCGAAAAATGCGTGCTGCTGTCCGACTCCAAGGCGCACGATCTCACCGTCAGCACGGTGCAGATCCGCACGATCGCCTGAGCCTCACTGCGTCACGGCCACCGCCTGCTCCTCCTTCACGTACACGGGGCGCGTGAACGGGACCATTTTGCGTACCTGCGGATCATCCTGCAGTTTTTCCAGCGCCTGGGCCTCTGCGATCTGCATGTTCAGCACCTCCTGCTCCAGAAGCAGCACGGAGCGCTTTGTTTCCAGACGGCGCAAACTGTAGCCCTTTGTCGCATTAGCGTTCTCATGGAAGAGAATGAGCAGCGCAAGCGTGAGGATGAGGCCGCCGATGCACACCATCAGCAGCACCGTGCTCTGATTGACCATGCGCCCCAGGGAGAGGCGGCGCGGGATATCCGACGGGGGCGGCAGGGTCGGCACGGGGCATGAACGGGGAAACGGCGATCGGCTCTGCCCATTGTGCATGGGCAAGGCGGGGGTTTCAATCGGAAGACGGATCGTTTGCACGGCGTATCGCGCGAAATTTCGCGCTGCGGGCGCGCGGGTTGGTTGCGATCTCGTCGTCGGATGGCACGACGGCTTTGCGCGTGAGCAGTTCGAAGGGCGCGGCCACCGCGATTTGCCCGGTCGTTTGGTCTTTGACGGGGGTGGTCAGGGCTCGGAACGCGTGCTTGACCAGGCGATCCTCCAATGAGTGATAACTGATGATCCCGCAGCGGCCACCAGGCGCCATGAGGTCCGGAACCGCCGCCAGCAATGCCTCGAGTGCTCCCAGTTCGTCGTTCACCTTGATGCGCAGCGCCTGGAATACCTGAGGGAGGATGGACGGCGCCCGGTAGCCGACTGCGGACTCAACCGCCGCCTTCGCCTCCGCAGTGGTGCGGGGCCCGTCGCCGCTGAAGCGCTCGTGCAAGGCGCGCGCGAGTCGTCCAGGCATCGCCACCTCGCCGTAACGTCGCAGAACATCGGCAATATCCCCTGTTTCCGCGTCGCGCAGAAAATCCGCTGCGGTTTTACCGCAAGTCCGGTCGTAGCGCATGTCGAGCGGCGCATCGGCTCGGAACGTGAAGCCCCGTTCGGGATCGTCGAGGTGCGGCGAGCTCACGCCGAGATCCGCAAACAGGACATCGACCTGAAGCGGCAGCAGACCGGCAATCTGCGAAAAGTTACGATGATAGATCGTGACACGGTCCGCGTATGCTTCGAGCACAGTGCGCGCGAGCGCGATGTTGCTTTCATCGGCATCGAGCGCAATGAGTTTTCCCGCGGGCCCGACGGCGTCGGCGAACGCTGATGCATGCCCTCCCAGACCGAGCGTCACATCCAAAACCCGCTCGCCAGAGACCGGCTGCAGGAACGTAAGCACGGAGGGATCATGGCCAAGCAGAACCGGGACATGCCGTGAATCTGAGGCGCGGGGCACCCCGCCATGGTACGCAGACTAGCGGGTGGCGCAATCGCTTCTGTTTGCTTTCACAGAGGGAAACTATCCGTATACAAAAACTATTCAAAGTGGCCCAAATCTGCTGAAAATGGCCTGCCTGATGATTGACAATTTGTACTAAAGGGTTAAAGTACCATACTTTGAAACGCTCCCTCCTGATCCTGACATCGGCCCTTCTGCTTGCCACGGCTGCGGCCACGCCCGCGAGTGCGGCGACCGTCCTGATGCCCTCGGAATGGGTTCCGGAGTACGGGGATCAGTTCTTCGTCGATGTTTCCGCTAACATGGGCTACCTGCTGCACCGCGATGCCCGATACATGCCGTTTAAGGTTGCCACAGGCCTGCAGCGCACGATCTACTACAACAACACCCTCTACTACGCACAGACGCCCGCGGCCTTCTGGGTCGCCAAAGACCGCGTCATCCAGCAGGACAACTGGAACTTCGGACCCACACGCCGCTTCTTCCGCCTGTACCGCAACGGCGACACGCGGACGGCATACGGCATCCACGGCCATAAGAGCATCGAAGAATGGCTCAAGTCCCCGATGCGCTACCGCTCGTATGGCTGCATCGTCGTGACTGAGGAAATCCTCAATATCATCGAAAGAACCTACGCGCTCAACGACAACAGCCTGATCGTCACGACGACGCTCGGATCCGACAAATTCCTGCAGGAACTGGCGGCCCGCGAGACGCCGCGCTACACGTTCTAATGGGGAAAACGCGCTGGTCAAGCCGGGAGCTTGCTTTATACTGCCGCTTGCGCGGAGAGGTGCCTGAGTGGTCGAAAGGGCCACACTGCTAATGTGGTATACGGCGTTAAACCCGTATCGAGGGTTCAAATCCCTCCCTCTCCGCCAGACAACTTAGCGTCACAGCTGGTCCCACTACGGATTCGGTTGTTTTGAATGTTCTGATAAGTTGTCTGGCACTGTTCTCTTTTTGCGCCTTCGGCCTCAGTGCGCATTTACGCCCAAAGTGTTCTGTCTTTAGGAAGAAAAGACTTCTGCCACGGCAGCCGCCTTCCGGTACGCGCACCATTCGCAATCGGCATGCGGCTGGGGCATGGAATCGCGCGCGAGACAGGTCTTCGCCTCGGTCAGTGCGTCCTCGATCCACGCGTCTCTGCCCTGATGTGGCAGCACCGTCGTGACGAAGTCCAGCCTCCCGTCAAACGATGGACGGTCCTTGTCGGCATTCACATAGACAAAGTACGCCGTATCCGAGACCTCGAAGCCGCTGCGACGGAGCAGCCACTGATACACCTCCACTTGCCTCTTGTACGATTCCTTCCAGCGACCCTCCAGCGTTACGGCGAGCGCGGAGCTGGTGGCTTTGTAGTCGACGACAATAAGGCGTCCGTCCGGATTGACCCACACATCATCCAGTGCCCCGAAGACGAGAAAATTCGTCGCGGCATGCAGGTGGCGGATACCACGGAAGGGATCGCGCCAGTCTTCCAGCGACGGATGGCGTAACGGCACGGCATCCACGCCGAAGCGCGTCATCATGGCGTGCGGCTTGCCCTGCACACGGAAGAGATCGAATTCCTTCTTCAGTAATGCATCAACGGCGGAGTTGAGGGTGAAGGGCGGACCCTGAGGCTGCGCGATACCCAGACGGCGATCCAGGTAGAAACATCGCGCGCAACGCAGGAAGAGTTCGATCTTGGTGCGACTCAGGGCAAACGG
>CAZFBZ010000003.1:0-40105 GCA_964517345.1 uncultured Candidatus Peribacteria bacterium
GGCGGCTCGACGGCGTGATCCGGGCGCTTGCCCGCCTGCCACTGCGCGATACTCAGGAAACAGTCCGTGTACATGTTCCGCAGCGAGTCGTCGGCATAGAAGGCGATGTGTGGCGTCACAACGACGCGGGGATGCTTCACCAGATCGCGGTTTTCCTGGAAGTTGCGCTCATGCTCCAGCACGTCGAGGAGCACGTGCGAGAGGCGTCCGGCCTTGAGAGCCGCCAGGAGCGCGGAGGAATCGATGAGCGAACCGCGCGCGGTATTCACCAGCACGGCGCCTTGCTTCATCAGCGCGAGCGCGGATGCATCGATCAGATGCTCCGTTTCGGGCATCGCGGGGAGGTGCAGGGTCACGATGTCGCTCTTGCCGAGCAATTCCTGCAGCGGCACGTAGCGCACGCCGAGCTGGGTCTCCAGTTCCGTGGTGCGGCATTGGTCCGTGGCGAGAATCGTCATGCCGAAGCCGTGCGCGATCCGTGCGGCCTGCCGCCCGATCTTGCCCGTGCCGACGATGCCGATCGTCTTGCCCTTCAGCGCGATGCCGCGCAGTCCGTGGTAATCGAAATCCCCGCCCTTCACCCGCTCGCTGCCCAGATGGATGTGCCGGAGCTCCGAGAGCAGGAGTGCGAACACATGCTCCGCGATCACGTGCGAGCCGTAGTCCGGAACGTTGCAGACCACGATCCCGCGTTCGCGGCACGCCGCGACATCGATGTGATCATAACCAACCGACCGCGTGCAGAGCAGCTTGAGCCTGGGAAGTTTGCCGATGAGACCGCGCGGAAACGGGGTGGTGATGAACGTGGAGATCACCTCGGTATCTGCACATTGTGCGATTATCTCCGCTTCGGGCAGGTCCGCAGGAAGGAACGCCGCTCCGGGAAGGGTGGATGTGACAAGCGGCTGATCGGTCTGTTCGACATCAAAGAAAGTGATGGAGGTCATGCGATACAGCATAGCAGCCCGGAAAAAGGCTGCCGGAAGGTACAATTGGACATTGAGAAGCGTTGGTGTTTCTCATAGAATCAGACGGCTCCGGGCAGTCCGGGCGCGCTCTTTGCTCAGCACCGTGGGTCGGTACCGAAGCGGTCAAACGGGGCAGACTGTAAATCTGCTGGCTTACGCCTTCAGTGGTTCGAGTCCACTCCGGCCCACCATCATTCATCTCCATCTTCCGGACCGTACAACTCCCGGAAAAAATCGACATCCGCAGCCTCCAGAGGCTCGTAGGATTTCTTGTGCGGATCGTACCGGAAGGTTTTGCGGTTGTACTGAACGATATACGACGCGCCCAGCTGCTGCAGCGCGCATTCCACGGTATAGGCGACAGGCATCACGTCCCACGGCGTGTGATCGTGTTTATGCAGAAAGAGCGAATCCTGCGAGTCGTCGACGTTCAGCACGCACGTCTCCCTCCCGAATACTTCTTTCGTACCCAGCGTCGCGTTCGTCCCCGACGCCCTCGCCAATTTGAGAATGACCGGATAGATATGGGAGTCGCTGTCGGACGTGGAGTTGTCCATCACGCGGGAAAAAGGACGTCCGCTCCTTCCGTAGAAGGTCGCGCCTTTCCGCGCATCGGCAAAAATGAACCGCTTCAGCGTCGCCGCGGGATCCGGATGAGAGCGGTAGCCGATGTCCTCCAGAAACGCTTCGGCATCCGGCACCTGCCGGACAAACACGTCGAACGACGGCTCGTCGGGATGATCGTGGAGCCACTCCTCGTACAGATCGAAAATCTGCAGCGTGGCCGGCGTCGGCAATTCCGATCCCGGCAACAAACGGGAATGCAGCGTGCTCATCGGGGTGCCGCGATGCCTCCGGCTCTCGCAATCGGCAAGGCGCAACAGAACATCGTCGGGAACGGGAACGTTCGTGTACTCCCCAAGAATCTGCCGCAGTCTGTCGTCGCGGTCTTTTCCGCCCAGATGACACTCTTCGATCAGATCCTGCAGATATACGACACATTGCGTCAATGCGGACGCCCGAGTGACCGGCCTCTGAACGCACAAACGCTCGATGAGAAGCGGCACGCCGAGACTGTAGCGAAAAATGTATTCCCGCTCTTCCGGCGAACATGCGGGATGCACTCCGTCGAGCCACGCGCCGATTTCTACTGCGGAGAGTCCACGAACCTTCACGGTCTGTGACGGCACACCGATGTTCTCCGCCATATCCGCGGTATTCGTCCCCGGCTGGGCCAGAATCACCACGCGCACTTTGCACTCGACGGCGTTCCGGATTTCGACGACACGATCGCGCACGCCCCGGCTCTCCACAATCAGGCCTTCCCGCTCCGACAGGGCCTGCTGCGCGATGAAGCTCTTGCCTGTACCGCTCAGGCCCTGCAGATATGCCATCTGACCGCGGTCGAGACATGTATTCAGTGCGTCTTTGGCCTGCGTCTGTGACGGAAAAAGCACTGGAAATATTTTTACCCCATTTTTCAATTATAGCAACTCCTGTCGGGCAGGTGACTCAGCACAAAAACCTCACCGCATCCTGTTTCACTTCCACATCATACGATGTGCAGTGTTCGTCGATCGTATCGCCATCGATGTGCAGCTCATCTTTGAAGTCCGCGTCCACGGCCAGTTTTTCCGAGGCAACGTGGCTCATGCGGTCGGACTTCCAGCGGAACACGTACATGTCCGCGAACGCCTGGATCAGCCCCATGATCGTCGTGTTGTGGAACAGCAGCGCGTGCAGACCCTCGGTGCGGGCATGCAGGCCCGGCACCAGCGCGCGGGCGGGATGGCGCAGGAAGACAAGAAGGCTGTGCGCGTTGGAACTGGAATCGTGCTGCTTGGACCCGCGCAGCCGCACGAGGCGGTGCGGGAAAGTGAACAGATAGCGCGCACCGGCCGCGACGTAGGCCCAGAATCCGATGCTCTTCTTGTTGTAGTTGTCCGCCTTGAGCGTGATCTTCGCCAGCCGTCCGAAGCAGACCGAGAGCAGGAAGACGTGACGCTTGTTGAGGATGCCAATGTCGACGGTCTTCGGCTGTGCACTCACGGCGTGGTCGAGGGCGCGGTCCAGGTTCATCGGGATGCCGAGCACGCGGGCCAGCAGGTTGGCCGAGCCGACGGGGAGAATGCCGATCGTCACCGGGAGGCCGCCGCGATAGACATGTTCCGCGACGGAACGGATCGTGCCGTCGCCACCGGCGATCAGCAGGCGATCGTTGCCTGAAGGATGCAGACGATCCGCGAGACGCAGGTGATCGATGTGCTGCCTGGACCGGTTGAACGGGATCATCTCAAAGTCCAGTCCCTTCCCGGTAAAAAACGCGTGGATGATGGCGCGCTCGTCGCGCGACTTCCAGCCGCCCGCCCCTTCGCTGTAGACGATGAGGAAGCGTCCGCCGGTGGTCTGCACGCGTTCGTCCATGGGAATACTCATGCTAAACCCCCTCGGGGCCGTCATTCAAGAAAATAGGCGTGAGTTCTGGCATCAAACAGCAGTCGGGATTTTTCGTCCCGCACCAGCAGCTCGATGATCCGGGAGGAAATATCCCCGACCGAGCACATCATCTTCTTCTTGGTAGCCAGTTCCGCATCGGTGACGCCCTCGCGCGCAAGACTGGTGTCCACCGGGCCCGGGCAGAGGATTTTGACCCGGAACTGGGGGTAGGTCTTGGCAAAGACGGTGGCAAGATCCATCGCCCAGCGCTTGGTGAGGCCATAGAGCGACGGGTTCACCGGAAGGCTGAGCGCGTGACGCGAGGCCATCTGCATGACGACGGCCCCGGGGCGCAACAACGGCAGGGCGTACTTGAGCACCAGCCACGAACCCCGGACGTTGGTTTCCATCAGGAAATCAAACTCGTCGATCGGATGTTCCAGAAGCGTCGCGCGCCGCATCACGCCGGCATTGTTGATCAGCACGTCGACGGGGCGGTCTATCTTCTTCATGGCGGCTTCAACCTGTTTTTCGCTGCGGATATCGGCCTCGAGCGACACCCATCCCGGAGTGGGTTTGATGGCCCGGCGCTCGATGGACGTCACGGTCGCGCCGCGGGCAATCAGATCCAGGGCGAGCTGCTGCCCGATCCCGCTGGAAGCGCCGGTGATGAGCACGTGCGCGTCGCGGATCTCCATGCGGCCAGTGTATGGATGAACATACCTTTCTTCCAGCAACTTGCTACCATAGGCCCGTGTCCCTGCCCAATATCCTCACGTCGGCCCGGTTCGTTCTCGCCGGCATGGGCGCCATCTGCCTGCTGGTCGTTTTCCCGCTGCATACGACGATTGCTGGGGTTTTATTCGTTTTGGCGGCGCTGACGGACTGGCTGGATGGCGTGGCTGCGCGCAGGCTCGGACAGACCTCGGAGCTGGGCGCCTTCATGGATCCGCTGGCCGATAAGCTGATCGTCCTCCTGTATTTTGCGCACTTCACGATCCTCGGCATCTACCCCGAGTGGCTGCTGCTGGCCGTCTTTGCGCGCGATCTCCTGCATGACGGCTTCCGGAACTTCGCCGCGAGCCGCCGGATGATCGTCGGGGCGAACACCTTCAGCAAGGCCAAGACCGCGCTCCAGATGGTATCGATGATCGCGGTGCTCCTGCCCGCGGCAATCGGGGAAGTCAGCGGCGCGCCCTGGAGCCTGGTGGCGCAGTCGCACCAGATCGCCAACACGACGATGCTCGTCGGTCTCGTCTTCGGCCTGATCGGCAGCGCCATGTTTGTCCGCGATTATCTCCGCATTCTCACGACAGCCGAATGAGCCTCCTGCAGACGTTCTACGTGTTTCTGCCCGCGTTCATCGCCAACGCGACCCCGATCCTGCTCGTCAATATCCCGATCGTCGCCCGGTACAACACTCCCGTCTGGATCGCAAAGTTCGGCAAGAACAAGACTTGGGCCGGACTCATCGGCGGAACCGTCGGCGGTATTCTCACCGGCATCGTGCAGCACTATCTCTTCGATGTCGTCCCGTTCACGGGGATCGATCACCTGCACGGCACGCTCACGTGGGCGATGCTCACGGGCGGCCTCCTCGGCAGCGGCGCGCTGATCGGCGACATCGCCAAGAGCTACGTGAAGCGCAAAATCGGCATCCGCCCGGGCGGCCCCCTCCCCTTCTGGGACGGCGTCGACCACATCGTCGGCGCGACGATCTTCCTGGCTCCGCTCTATGTCGCCGAGCCGCTCGACATGCTCATCCTGTTCCTCGTGAGCCCCGTCATCAGCCTCGTCTCCAACACCATCTCGTACATCTTCGGCTGGAAGTCGACGTGGTGGTGAACATGCGCCCCTTGCACGCCCTCATCGCTGCCGTCACAGTGGGGTCACTCCTCATCCCCTCCACCCACGCCATGAGCATCCTTCGCAAGAAAGCCAAAGCCTCCAAGACGCATCACACGTCGTCCTCGTCTTCCAAAAAAGTGGTGAAGCACGGCAGCAAGGCTGCATGGGATGGCAAACTGCTCAAGGGTAAGCACACGGTCACGATGAAGACGACCGAGGGCACGATCGTCCTGGAACTCGATGCCGATTCCTCGCCGCGCACGGTGACGAACTTCGTGACGCTCGCGAAGAACGGCTACTACGAGAACCTGACGTTCCACCGCGTGATCCCCGGTTTCATGATCCAGGGCGGCGACCCCACCGGCAACGGCACGGGCGGCAAGAGCATCTACGGCGAGAAGTTCGAGGACGAGATCGAGCGCGCTCCGGCCCTCTACAAAACGGGCTACAAGGCCGGCGTCGTCGCCATGGCCAACGCGGGCCCGGACACGAACGGCAGCCAGTTCTTCATCATGGACGTCGACTATCCCCTGCCCCCGAACTACACGATCTTCGGCAAGGTGGTATCCGGCCAGAAAGTCGTCTCCGCCATCGCCCGCGTCCCGCGCGACTTCAACGACATGCCCGAGACGCCGGTCACGTTCACGCTGAAGGTTGGGAAGTGAGCATACGAAAGAAGAAGCCGCTCGCGCGGCTTCTTGCTCTCTATCCCCTTCTCCTAGTCGGTCACTGGTGAAATCATTGTGGAAGCGTTTTATCTGCGTCCTCGGCCGTTGGACTTCATTCCGAAGTCGCGGTCGTTGTCCTCCATCTTCTCGCCTTTGAACTTCATAAAGGCATTCATCTCCATTCGGGACTTGCCTCCCAGCAGACCCCGGCAGGCGGTTTTCAGGCTGGCATTGGCCGCGGCGGTGGCGGTCTGGTACTGGGTTGCGGCGGCCCTGAGAGCATCCATGTAGGTCTTCTCGGCATTCTTGATCGCGGTCCTGCGCTGCGTGAGGTCCGTCAGGAGCAGAGCTGCCTTGAGAGCGGCGACACGATTGGCGGCAGCCGTCTTCTGCGCGGCGTAGAGCGCGTCTTGCGCGGGAACCGTAACGGTCGCATTCGCCGTCAGCGCGGCCGAGCATGCAACCGGATCGGACGGAACGCTCGAGGCCGAGGAAGAGGACGAGCCGTTGGCAAAGGCGGTCGAACCGATCATGACAACGGATGCGAGTCCGGCCACGCCGGCAAGAACAGTCGTGCGGGTAAGCTTCTTCATAGAGAATGAAGGAAAGAAACAAAACGGATCCCAACGGGACCCAGAGTAGGTGACGGATATTAAGAGCGAATTAAGACAGCTTCCGCCTTGCGTTTTTGCGGAAATGTACCGTGAAAGTTGTTCCGTTTTTTGGCTTGCTCTGAACCTCAATCGACCATGCATGCAGATCCGTGATGCGTTTGACCAGCGAGAGCCCCAATCCGTAGCCCTCCTTGGAACGCGAGTCCTCCGCCTGATAGAACCGCTCGAAAATCTGGGGCAGGGCCTCGGGGGCGATGCCGATGCCGGTATCGCGCACGATGAGCGCGTCGGCCGTGAGCGTCACGGCGATCTCGCCGCCTGCGGGGGTGAACTTGATCGCGTTGCTGAGGAGATTGCCGATGATCTGCTTGAGCAGTTGCGCGTCACCGCGCACGGTGATCGCGGGAGCGACCGTCCCGGTGAGCGACACGCCTTTGTCCTTCGCCAGCGCGCGATGCCGCTCGACAACGGTGGTGATGAGCGTCGAAAAATCGACGGGATCTTTTTTCAGCACCAGACGATCGAGGCGCGCCAGATCCAGCAGACGTTCCACCAGCGACGCCACTTCCTTCAGATCCTCTTTGGCCGACTCGATGCCCTCCTGATAATTCTTCGTCTTGAGCGCGAGATCGAGGGACGAACTGAGCGCGGCGATCGGCGTGCGCAGCTCATGGCTGGCGTCCTGCGTGAACTGCTCCAGGCGCTCGACCATCTCTTCGGCGGGCTTCAGGCTGGTCCGGGCGAACATCAGTCCCACGATGAACGTGAGCGCCGAGATCGTGAGGCTCAGCAGGAGATAGATGAGTGCGCGCAGCGGCAGCAGGGCGGTGCCGATGCGCTCCAGGTCCGCAATCTGGATGAATCCGGCACGCGTGCCGTTAAGCAGAATCGGTGTCGTGAGCACGATAAACTCCTGGTCGTTAATCGCAATGCCCTCCATGTCCTTCTCCGGATTGAACGTGAACGGGATCTCCTCAAAAAATGCGCCCGCATAGATCGTTCCTCCAAGCGGATCGACAATGCGCACGCGGTCGCGGATGACCGGCGGGAGCACGCGGGGCAGGCTGCCGGGCTGCCCGCGCATCTGTTCGAGGACGAACTGCGCCGTGGCGCGAAGGCGCATGTGTTCCTCGTGCCGCGCGTTGCTGAAATCTGCGGCAAGGAACAGTGTCCCGTTGAGCAGCAGCAGTCCGAGCACGAACGCCGTGAACTGCAGGGCAATGCGGTAGCTGATTGTCCGGAAAATCATGGATTACTCGGTGGGGACGAGGTAGCCCTTGCCGGGCACCGTCTGGATGACCTTTTTGCCCAGCTTACGGCGCAGGTAGGCCACATGAACATCCACGGTCTGCGAGAACATCAGTTCGTCGCGGCCGCCCCACACGTGCTCGATGATCCGGGGACGCTCCTGCACCGAGCCTTTGTTGCGCATCAGAAACTGGAGCAGTGCGTACTCTTTAGGCGAGAGATCGACCCTGCGGCCATCACGCGTCACTTCCTGCGTGTTGGCATCCAGCGAGACGTCGCCAGCCGTGATCTGGGGCTGCTTCTCGGCGGCATTGCGGCGCAGTAGCGCACGCACGCGGGCGAGAAGTTCCTCCAGATCGAAGGGCTTGGTGAGGTAATCGTCCGCGCCGATATCGAGACCTTTGACGATCTCCTCCTGCTTTGCGCGCGCAGTGAGCATGAGCACCGGCGTGTTTTTCTTGTTCTTCCGGAGCATCGTGCAGAGCACGTATCCGTCCATACCGGGCAGATTGATATCCAGGATGATCAGGTCAAACTCCTGGGTCATGGCCTTCTCGAATCCGTCGACACCATCATAGGCCACGGCCACGGCGTAGCGCTCGAGCTCGAGATACCGTCGGATGTTGTCCGCGAGCTTCTCCTGGTCTTCGATGAGCAGAATGTGCATGGTCTGGAAGATAGTGGAGGCGGATTAAGAGGAGATTAAGGATATTCGTAATTGCACGACAGATGAGCAGTATAGACCTTAATCTCTTCTTAATCTTTAGCTTTTATACTCCATGCCTATGCACTGGCTCCTGACGCATCCATCGCCGTTTCTTACATGTTTTTTTCTCGTTCTTTCCTGTTCGAACCGTTGTGCCGGCCGCTAAGCTGTGCACGCTCAGCGAATCGTCTTTTATCGTTTTCCACTCCATCCCCGTATGAAGAAATTCCTTCTCCTGTCCGGACTTGCCAGCGCGGCACTGCTCGCAGCCTGCAGCCAGTCCACCACCACGGGCAACACGCTGCCCACTGACGTGCCTGCGGACACCTCGTCCTCGGTCGCGATCGTCGATGACACTGCATCCTCTGAGGCCGCCGATAAGCCCGTAGACGTCTCGGACGCCCGCATCATCGAAGTGAGCGCCAAAGACTGGGAGTTCTCTCCCAACGCCATCACCGCTTCGGTTGGCGAGAAGGTCGTGATCCGCGTCACCGGCGTCGAAGGCGAGCATAGCTTCGCCATCGCTGACCTCGGCATCAACGTCCCGGTCGCCGCAGGCGAAACGAAAGACATCCCACTCCCGACCGCTACGCCCGGCACGTTCGAGTTCCGCTGCCGCATCCCCTGCGGCCCGGGACACAAGGACATGACTGGCACCATCGTCATCAACTGATCTCCGGCCTACAAGAAAGGCGGCCCTGCGGCCGCCTTTTTTTGTACAAAGGGCGAATGCTTACTCCTCGACCGCTTCCGAGGAGGACGAAGAGGATGTCGGCCAGGCGGCGGGCGGGTTGGGCATCGGCGGGCGGATCTTACGGATGGCGCGCATCACGCGGCGGCCCATCTGGTTCTGGCTGACCTCGGATGAAGACGAGGACGAGCTGGACTCGGATTGCTGCTCCGTCGGCGCGGCGCGATGAAGCTCGGGACGCTGCCTGCGGAAGTAGCGGGGCGTCACCGACGCGGCGAGGCTGTAGTTTGTCGCCGGTTCGTAGGAAAACGCCGAGGACGGCGTGTTCGCATACGAGACGAACGCGGCACTCTGATAGAGACAGAGGACCGTGAATGCGGCCGCAAAGGCGGTGCAGTGGTTCTTCGACGAGAAGAGTTTCATGTGTGTATGTGGGGATTTATCTATTATTATACACTTTTTATGAAATTATGCAATATGCGACAGAAGCCCTATCCGCGGAGCCGTCCGGCCAGCCAGGTCACGGCTTTACCCTGCGGATCTGCGAGCTCCAGAAGTCGCAACAGTCCTTCGGTACAAGCCCTCCTCAGGCCTGGAACCGGCCTGTCTGTGCGCGGTCCGAATCCCAGTTCGGGGTGCGCCAGAAGGACTTCGTGGGTCGCAAGTATCGCTACAGAGATACCGTGGGCGCGGAAGTACCGCGCAGCGCGCGCGAGATGGCGCTCGCCGGTGACGAGCAGGACGGAACGCGACGCGAGGTCCGGATCGGCCCGGAGCATCCGCGCGCATCGTGCGACGGACCCGGCCGTATCCGGCCCCCCCGGTTCCACGGAGATGGCCTCTGCGGGAACTCCGGCCTGCAGTGCGACCGCACGCATGGTCTCGGCTTCCGTGATACGGTCGGGCGCCACTCCCCTGCCGGAAAACAGCAGGCGCGCGGCGGGGTGCTTCTTCCAGAGCGCGACTGCGGCGAGAGCCCGGGCCCGGGTGGACAGTCCCGCGCATGCATCCGCGTCCGCCACAGTGAGCGTGTCACCCGGAGGCAGGGCGGCAATCGCCGCTGTATCCAGTCCGGCTCCGAGGGAGATGATCACGAAAGATTGCACGCGCAGAGCGTACCATTCGCCGAGGCTCGGGCGCTCACTCGTAGCGCAAGGCTTCCATCGGGCTCAGATTGGCCGCCTTCTGCGCCGGATAGATGCCGAAGAGCAGGCCCGTTCCGACGGCCATGCCGACCGCCAACAGGATCGAGGAGACTGATACGACAAAGTCGAACTGGCCGAGCGCGGCGGCGGCGGCCTGCGACAGCAGCCAGCCCAGCGAGCTGCCGATGGCGATACCGATGGCTCCCCCCGTGAACGTCAGCGCGACCGCCTCCAGCAGGAACTGCAGCAGGATGTCCCGGCGGCGCGCACCCACCGCCTTGCGAAGTCCGATCTCGCGCGTCCGCTCGGTGACCGACACGAGCATGATGTTCATGATGCCGATGCCGCCGACGAGCAGCGAAATGCCCGCGACAAGCGACAGGAAGATCGTGAGGCCCAGCGTGACAGAACCGATGATCGAGGTGATTTGCTCCGCGCTGCGGGCCGTGAAGTCGTCTTTGTCCGGATCGTTCTCGGGATTCTTGATGCGGTGCCGCTGGCGGAGCAGCTCCGTGACGTCCTGCTGCGCGAGACGCGGATCCCCTTTGGTCTTGAGCGTGATGTAGCTCAGGTACTTCTGTCCGGTGATGGCGCGTGCCGTGGAGAACGGCATGTACACGGGCGTATCGAGCTCGGCGAGGAGCGCCGAACCGACGGCCTGGATCTTGCCCACGATGAGCAGCGACGAGCCGCCGATGGTCAGCTTGCGGCCGATCGGGTCGACATCGCCAAAAATGTCCACGGCTGTCTGGTGCGAGATGATCGCGACCTGCTTGGCACCGTCCTCGTCGGTCTGGTCGAGCAGGCGCCCGGATTCCAGCTTGAGGCCGTAGTTGGTGAAGAACTCCCGGTGCGTTCCGAAAACCAGCGGATTCACTGAATCTTTGCCGTACTCGACGCTCTTGGGGACGATGATCACGGGCACGACGCTCTCGACCGTCGAGAGCTTGCGGATCTCCTCATAGTCGTCGTAGGTGAGGCTCTCCAGGTTCCCGCCGAACTTCTGCAGACCGGTCGGGAAGATATCCATGGTGTTCGTACCGACGGATTCGACCTGCGTGATGATGTACTTCTGGAAACTGTTGCCCATCGACACCATCAGAACTACCGACGCGACACCGATGATGATGCCGAGCATCGTGAGCGCGGTCCGGGTCTTGTTGACCGTGATGCCGCGGAACGCCGTCGAGAGAAGGTCAGAGGAGAGCATGTTATTCGTAGCGCAGGGCTTCGATGGGATGCAGGGCAGCAGCGCGGCGTGCCGGGGAGATGCCAAAGACGAGCCCAGTGACTGCGGCCATGATGAGCGCGGCGACCACCGCGGGCATGGAGACGGCAAACACGTAGGTGTTGAGCAGGCCATGGACAAAGATGGAGGCGACGTATGCCAGTCCGACGCCGAGCACCATGCCGATGAACCCGCCGATAGCGGTAAGAATGACGGATTCGGTGAGGAATTGGAGCAGCACGTCGCGGCCCCTGGCGCCCACGGCTTTGCGCAGGCCGATCTCGCGCGTCCGCTCGGTGACGGACACGAGCATGATGTTCATGATGCCGATGCCGCCGACGATCAGCGAGATCGCCGCGATGGTCGTGATGAACATGGTGAGGCCCAGCGAGACGCCGCCCAGGATGTCGCCCGCCTGCTGCGACGAGCGCACCACGAAGTCGTCCTTCTTGGGATCGTTCAGGGGATTATCAATGTCATGACGCTGCCGGAGCAGCGAGGTGACGTCTTCGATCGCGATGTCGAAGCTCCCGACCGATTGCATGGTGACGTAGTTCACGTACTTCTGCCCCGTGATGTTGCGGGCGACGGTGTAGGGCACGTAGACGCGCGCATCGGCGTTCTGGAAGAACTGCGACCCGAGGGTCTTCATGATACCCACAACCGTAAAGTGATTGTCCCCGATCTTCACGCGCCTTCCGATGGGATCAGCGGACCCGAAGAGTTCGAATGCGACATCCGAGCCGAGCACGGCGTTGAACTTGGCGCCGTCCACGTCGCCGTCATCGAGCAGGCGCCCCTCGCTGACGCTGAGGTTTTGATTGCTGAAGAATTCCGTCACAACGCCGAGTGTCTGGGGCGAGTCGTCCTCGCGGCCGAAGCTGACCTCGCCGGGCAGGAAAATCACCGGCGCGACGGTCATGATCGTGCTGAGGTTCTCCAGCTGCTCCACGTCATCGAACGTCAGGCTGTCGTGTCCGGTGGTAACGGCGTTCGGCCCCTGATCGGCCTGTCCCGGGAAGATGACCATGCTTTTGGCTCCCAAGCTGCTGATCTGCCCGAGAATGACGCCCTTCATGCTCTCGCCGATGGAGCTCATGAGCACCACGGCGGCAATGCCGATGATGATGCCAAGCATCGTCAGGACTGAGCGCGACGTATTGGTCGTCACTCCCCGAATGGCCGTCTTGAGGGTGTCGCGGTACTTCACGGAGCGGAAAAGTCAGGAAGAAAACGGCTGCTCACTTGAGAGCCTTGCGTTCGACGGCCAGAACCCTGCGGAAATCCTTGCTGTCGGATTCGATGCGCCCGTCGCGGATATGGATGATGCGCTCGGCATGTTCGGCCGTGGCACGCTCGTGGGTGACGAGGATGATGGTGTGTCCCTGTTCGTGGAGGAACTGCAAGGCTTCCATGACGGCGACGCCGGAGGCGGAATCGAGGTTGCCCGTCGGCTCGTCGGCGAAGATCACATCCGGCTCGGTCACAAGGGCGCGGGCGATGGCGACGCGCTGCTTCTGGCCGCCGGAAAGCTGGCTGGAAAGGAATTGTGCGCGATCCGTGAGGCCCACGAGATCGATGGCCTTGTGAGCGCGCTGCTCGCGCTCCGATTCTTTGATGGTCGGGTGATAGAGCAGCGGCAGCAGCACGTTCTGCATCACCGTCGTGCGCGGCAGCAGGTTGAACGCCTGGAAGACGAAACTCACGCGCGTCGCGCGGATACGGGCGAGGGCGTCGTCATCCATCGATTCCGTCGGCTTGCCCTGGAAGAGATATTCGCCGACCGTATGGTTATCCAGGAAACCCAGGATGTGCATCAGCGTCGACTTGCCGGATCCGGACGGACCCATGATGGCCAGGAACTCTCCTTTGTTGATCGTCAGGTTGATATCGAACAGCACGGGCGTTTCGATCTCCTCATTAAAGTACGATTTGCCGAGGTGCCTCAGCTCGATGAGCGGAAGGGCGTCGGCAGTCTTCTTGGAGGGCTGGGCAATCATGGGGGCAAAGGGAACGGGAGGGGATCACTTCTTCTCGAGAACCACGATGGTCTCGCCTTCCGCGATACCGGAGAGAATCTCCACATCACCCGAGGCGCCTTCCATGCCAATCGCGACTGGGCGATTCTCGACGGTCTTGTCCTCCAGCAGGACACGGACGTACTGCGTGCCATCGGCCTCTTCCAGAACGGCGCGGCGCGGAACATGAAGAACATCCGTGCGCTCGCCCGTGATGATCTCGGCGTCGCCAGTCATGCCGATCTTCAGCTCGGTGTGCGGGTACACGAAATCCAGTTTGACGCGGTACTTGGAGACGCCGTCCTTGTCGGTGGACGCGGTGTCGACCTCGCCGACGCGGAGCGCGAAGTGCGTGCCGCGGAAAGCATCGAGCTCGATGGAGCCGGTCTGCGTGAGCTGCACCTTGGGAATGTCGATCTCGGAGACGAACATCTCCACGCGGAACGGCGTGTCACCGAGGAGCGTGACGGCGGCACCCGCCGGAAGCGACTCGCCGATGCGGATGTTCACATGCGTCACGGTGCCGGCGATGGGCGCCACCAGCACGGTATCGGAGAGATCCGCGGACGCGCGGGCGAGGTTGGCCTGCGCGGCGCGGAGCCGGGCGCGGGCAGCCTCGATGTCCGTCGGGCGGGCGCCGGCCTTCTTGAGGGCCAGAGACGCTTCCTGGGTACGGAGAGCGGTTTCAAATGTGCGGATGTCGGCTTCGGCCTTGGCTTTGGCGCCTTCACTGGCTGAAAGACTGGAACGTTCCGTGGCGAGGCGCGTGTCATACGCGGCGGCGTCGCTTTGGAACGCAGAATATGCGCTGCTCAGCGACGTGAGCGCACTTTGAATCTCGGAACGCGCGGTATTGAGCGTGGTCTTATAGGTCTCGCGGTCGGAGTTCGTGAAGTAGCTCGTCTCCGGCAGCTCGACGATCAGCCCGAACGCGCGGGAGACGGCAGAGGTGCCTTCGTTGAGCGAGGTCTGCGCCTGCTGCAGGAGCTGCAGCGCGGTCTGGTAGTCGTTCACAGTCGCGGTTTTGGCATTGACCATCGTGAGCGCATCCCAGGCACGGCGCTTCTGGGCGATGATCTCGGCGTCGGCGCCGGGACGGTATTTGACCACGGCGTCCTGCACGATGGTCTTGCCGAAGACATCGTCGATCACGGAGAGCGCGCTCTGCGCCGCTACGACCTGCTGCTGGAGTGTGCTGCGCGCGGTGCTCACCTGTCCGGCAAGGGCCGTATCGGCCTCCTGTTCGAGAACGACGAGCTTGGCCTTGGATTGTTCCAGATTCTGCTCCGCGGTCTTCAGGGCGGACCTGGAGGCATCCAGCTGGGCGCGGCTGTTGGCCACCTGTGCCTCCTGGATAGCGATGTCCTCCGGACGGTTGCCCTGTTCAAGAGCCTGAAGATCGATCTGGGCCTGTTGTACCGCGGCTACCTGCGCGGCAACGCTGGCGCCCAGGCTGCCCGATCGGAGCTGGGCGAGGCGCTGGCCCGCCTGGACCTTCGCGCCTTCTTTGACATACACGTTGGACACAATGCCGACGCCGGCAAAGCGCAGCTCAAGCTCGCGCTCGGAGACGACCGTGCCGACGGCCTCGACCGTCTGGGTCAGGTCGCCGCTGGCGGCTTCCGCCGTCAGGTATTCGGGCTGCTTGGGCTTGGAACCCTGGATGATCCCGAACCCCACGAGGGCCAGAACGATCGCGGCGGCGATGCTCTTCTTTTTATGCTTCTTGAGGATGCCGAGGAATTTACGGATGATGCTCATGGGAGGAGAAAAAAGGAATTCAGGAGTGGGCGTGCTGGTACTGGGAGATCAGTTTCTCATGGATGGTAGCGAGGGCATTCTGTTCGTCCCTGCTGAGGAGACGAAACAGCTCCCGGACGACTTTCTGCCGCTCGCGGAATTTGGAGCGCAACATGCTGCTGCCTGCAGGCAAAATGCGCAAGCGAACAAGCTTTCTATTATCAGGATCTCGCAGCCGGCCGACCCAGCGGAGCCTGACGAGGCGGTTGACCAATGACGTAGCTGAAGGCGAGGAGACGTGAAGGCTCTTGGCGAGTTCCTTCATGGTAATGCCCTTCTGCTCGCTCACGATCATCAGGGCATGCATCTGGAGGAAGTTGATCACGCCGGCGCCGCGCTGCTCGCAGCTCATCATCCGGTGGCGCATGATGCGTCCGAATTCGAAGGTGCTCTCGATGATGCGGTCGATGGGATCTCGCGCGGATCGGGGCATACTGAATGAAACTAATGATTAGAGTGTTTAATAATATCGAACGTTAATGGCGGGGTCAAGGGCGTGGCAGCGGATATTTGACAGCAATACGAGATTTGCCAACAATGACCGGGATTTTTTCCTGTTGAATATGCATCTCGAGCCGAGCACCCGCCGCTCCCCTGAACCCATAGCCTGTCTGCGCTACCGCAAGCTCCAAGGCGTCCCGCGCGAGCCGGGCGACGTAGATACGCTGCTCGCACTGCAATCGCATCTGGCACGCCAGAGAACGACAACGCACGACCAGGTCATCGCACTGACCCGGACGGCCGTGTTAATCGAGCCCTCGGTGACCGGCGATATTTTTACGGTTCCCGTGTACGACAGTGATGATGAGGCGTTTGTAAAACGCAAAATGGAGCAACTCCACCATCTCTACGTACTGGTCTGAGCCGGAAACAAAAAAAGCGGGGCCGGGGCCCCGCTTTTCCAATTCAGATGTGAAAGATCACTCCGGGAGGAGGACCGAGTCGATGACGTGCGTGACTCCGTTGCTGGAGACGACGTCGGCAATCTCGACCTGAGCCGTGCCGTTGATCCACCACTTGCCATCCTTCTCGGTGAGGGTGATCTCACCGCCGTTGACGGTCTTGAGCGTCATGCCATCCTTGAGATCGGAGGCCATGTAGGTACCGGAGACGACGTGGTAGGTCAGGATGCCCGTGAGCTTGTCCTTGCTCTCGGCCTTGAGGAGCGTATCCACGGTGCCGGCGGGCAGCTTGGCGAACGCGTCATTGGTCGGAGCGAACACTGTAAAAGGACCCGGACCGCTGAGCGTCTCGACGAGGGCGGCTGCCTTCACCGCGGCGACGAGCGTCGTGACGTTGTCCGCGAGCGAGGCGTTCTCGACGATATTGCGGCTGCGCACCATCATCGCGCCGCCGACCATCACGCCCTCTTCGGCGTCCTCATCCGTCATGGCGTCGTCCGTCATCATCTCGCCGCTCTTTTCCATGACCTCTCCTTCTTTCATCATCGTCGTGCTGCCATCGGACATCATCACCTTGCCGTCCATCATTACCTTGGTGCCGTTGTCCATCGTCATGTCGGACTCCATGGGCTTCATCGTGCCCTCGGCGTCCACGGTCATCATTTCGCCGTCCTTCATCGTAACGCTCATCATGGCGTCGTTCTGCATCATGGCATCGTCTGTGGCGGGCTGAGACGGCATGCAGCCGGGGAGCACGGTCAGGGCAAGGCCCGAGACGAGCGCCAGGGTCGGAAGACCCATCTTGAGCGCAATGTTCTTGGTGGTCATAACTGTGAGTATGTGAGGAAGTAAAAGCATCCCATCCTGTTGCGGACGTACATCGCGCGTCAAAATGTTCTCCTTTACAAGCACGTACAATCACTTATAGACATTTCACGTCAAGTATTCGCTACTGATCTATTTTTTGTCTTACAGAAGCCATATTTTTCATCCAACAGCGGCAGTGACACGCTCCTGCTCAGCGATCTGACGCAAACATTTTTCCAACGCTTTCTCTACCGGCGTTAATCGGATCCCCTCCCCTTCCAGCTTACGAGTACTCAGGAAGCAATTGCTCCGTCCGGCCTTGGCCACCTGGGCCAGATCCTCGACGGTCAGGCGCTCAAACGTATGGGTCGGATCGACGATTTTGCGATACATCTCCATGATCTGAAACGGCGACGCAGTGCCGGGGTTCACGACGTTGTAGACGCCGGTGCGGCCGCGCTCAATGAGGATTTTGGCAGCCTGGAGAAAATCAGGGAGATAGGAGAGCGAATTCTGGGCATCGAGCACGCGCGGGTAGCGGCGGATCTTCATCAGAAGGTTGCGATCCGAGTGTGTGCCGTCAAAGGGCATCCGCAGACGGAGCGTGAGTACGGGGAACTCCTTCAGGATCTGATCAGACCAGGTCTTGGAGCGCGAGTAGAAGCTGTCGGCGAAGTTCGGAGCATCCTCCTCGGAGAACCCCATACCGCCGTTGTCACCGGCGTAGATGCAGCCGGAACTGACGTGCACGAGACGGATGCCCCGCAGCAGGCAGGTGTCGAGCAACACCAGGGGGCCCGTCACGTTGGCGCGGATCGTTTCCTCTTTGTGATCCTCGCACCAGTCGACGTTGGGCTTGCCCGTCTTGCCCGCACAGTTGATGACCACCTCGGGCTTTTCGGTATCGAGAACGTGCTTCACGGCAACCGCGTCCGCGATATCCACCGACGATGCGACCGCCCCTGGAAACAGCTCCAGAAAGCGGCCTCCGAGGTATCCGCGGGCACCGAATACAAGCATGCGCATGGCTGTATGGTACCCCCGGCCCGGGATGAAAGCGATGCGGGAAGGACGAAAAGAGCGGACATGCCGGATAGCGGCTTCGGAGCAGAGGGATGCCCATAAATGGGCGTGCGGCCGGCATCGGAAAGGAGTAGTATCACTGCCGATGCCTCGTCCCCGGCGCAAAGCCAAACGCAGCCCCAAGAAGCGCGCATCGGCCCCCAGTCTCGAATTGAAGTCCTCCACGTGGTCCGCGATCAGCGGCATCGCGCAGATCTGCACGGGCGCCGTGCTCTTCCTGGTGCTCAACGGCACGGCGGGGCGGGCGGGCGAGGTGATCGCGACGGCCTTCACGGGATTCTTCGGCCTCTACGGCATGGTCATCCCCGCATTTCTGCTGATCTCGGGGCTCATGCACTTCCTCGCCCAAACCAAGCGCCTGCGGACGACACGCTCCATTGGACTCATTGTCGCGCTCTGCTCGTTCCTCGGGCTCATGCACCTGCGACTGCCGTTCGAGCACATGCTCGATCAGCGGATGAACGCGGGCGGACTGGTTGGCTTCCTGATGAGCCTGCCGTTCATGGCGTTCTTCAGCCCGGCCGTGGGTTACGTCGTCCTGTCGGCGGCCATGCTCATCGGACTCGTCATCAGCTTCGAGCCGGATCTGGGTGCGCTGACGCAGAAGATCCGGGAAATGATGGAGCCGCAGACGAAGTCGCGCCGCGCGCCGGAGCCGGCGACGGTGCTGGATGAGGAAGACGAAGAGGAGTGGGATGAGAAGAAAAAAGATGAGGACGAAGATGATGACCTGATTGAGCGCGACGAAGAAGCGCCCGAACTGAACATCGTCCGGCCCCTCTTCACGCAGAACACGCTCAAAGAGCGGACGGCAGCCAAGCCGGTTGCGCCGAAGAAGAAGGATACGATCGAAATGAAAGACACGCGCTTCGAGGAGTGGACGTTCCCGAGCTTCGACGTGCTGGATTCCTCGCAGGACGTGGTGCATGTAGATGATGATGAACTGAAAAAGCAGGCCCGCCTGATCGAGGAGAAATTGCAGGAGTTCGGCATCGAGGTCACGGTCCGCGACGCGCGCCCCGGCCCGACGGTCACGCAGTTCACGCTCCAGCCGTCCGAAGGCGTAAAGCTGAGCAAGATCGGCAGCCTCAAGGACGACCTCGCGCTTGCACTCGCCGCGCACAGTCTGCGCATCGAGGCGCCGATTCCCGGTAAGTCCCTCGTCGGTATCGAAATGCCGAACAGCAAGCGCACTATCGTGCACCTCCGCGAAATTCTGGAGAGCCCCTCGTTCGTGCAGAGCAGTTCGTCGCTGACGCTGCCACTCGGCCGCGATGTCTCCGGCGAGTCGGTGGTGGCGAGTCTGGAAACGATGCCCCACCTGCTCATTGCCGGAGCCACGGGATCGGGCAAGTCGGTCTGTATGAACACGTTCCTCACGGCGCTGCTGTTCCAGAACGCGCCGCACGAGCTGAAGTTCATCCTCGTCGACCCGAAGCGCGTCGAGCTGATGCCCTACGACGGCATCCCCCACCTGCTCACGCCCGTCATTACCGAGGCCGAAAAGGCGCTGCAGGCCCTGCGCTGGGCTGTGGCGGAAATGGGACGGCGTCTCCACCGGTTCTCGGAACTCGGCGCGCGCAACCTGGAGGAATACAACGCCAAACAGAAAGACGAAGCGATGATGCTGCCGCGCATCGTCGTCGTCATCGACGAGCTCGCGGATCTCATGATGCGCCAGTTCCGCAAGGACACGGAAACGATGATCGCCCGCATCTCGCAGATGGCCCGCGCGGTCGGCATGCATTTGATCATCGCCACGCAGCGCCCCAGCGTCGATGTGATCACGGGTCTCATCAAAGCCAACATCCCCACACGCATCGCCTTCCGCGTGGTCAGCTCAGTCGACTCCCGCACGATCATCGATTCCATCGGCGCGGAAGATCTGCTCGGCCAGGGCGACATGCTCTACATGACGGCAGCGACACCCAAGCCGGTGCGCATCCAGGGCATCTACACGTCCACGAAGGAAGTGGAACGCACCATCGTCGCGGTGAAGATCGCGGGCGGCGGCAAGATCACGGAACAGATCGGGCTCGGCGAGGAGGATGAGAACGGCGAGGGCAACGGCGCCACAGCCGCGATCGGCCACATCGACCTGGATGCCGACGACAACGGCGGCGATGACCTGTTCTTCGAAGCGCTGCGCGTCGTACAGGAGACGGGCAAGGCCTCGGCAAGCCTCCTCCAGCGTCAGCTGAAAGTGGGCTACGCCCGCGCGGCCCGCCTGCTCGACATCATGGAAGAGAAGGGCCTGATCGGCCCCGCGGACGGCGCCAAGGCGCGCAAAGTGTTCATCGCGCGCGAGGACGTGTCGACGGAGGACAGGATGGCGGTGTGATCAGACTCCGTGGACCGTGTCCTTGAGGGACTGGCTGCGGTCCTGCTGTTGCTGTGCTTCCTCGGCGCTTCCCCCCACGGGGTCTTTCACCCGGGTGACATCGGCGACTTTTCTGCCTTCGATTTTGACGAGGAAGATCTTGCGGGGACCCGGCCTGTCTTCGAGCACCAGTTCCTCAAAAAGCGGGCCGAGCTTGTTCGCCATACGATCCATCATCATTTCCAGCCTCGCAAGACGCTGCTCGGCGTCTTCGTGCCGCTCCTCGTGGTGTGCGTCCGTATGGCCAAGATCGTCCGTGAGGCAGGACAGACGCTCCAGCTCCCGCGCCCTGTTCACGAGCTCTTCCTCCAACTGGCGCTGGCGTTTCTCCCGCGCGTCGAAGAGATCGTCTTTCGCACTATCGAGAACGCCGCGCAGAGGCACGGAAACCGCGGCACAGTGCATGGAGACCTGTTCCAGCAGGAACTTGAGCGACGCCGTGGTCTGGAGCCACACGAACCAGCGGCCGATGCGGCGCCGGATGCCGTCCGGGACGGATTCCAGGCAGGATTTCCAGCGTTCCACGCGCTCCGGGTATTCGTCGCCGCTGCCCTGCTGCATCTGGTCGAGAAGCGATCCCGTGCAATGCAGAACGGCATTGGGACACTTGTTGGCGTACTGGTTGAGGTGCCAGCGGGCGAACTTGTTTCCGGCATATGCGACGACGGAGCCGGCGACGCCGCCGATGAGCGTACCGATGGCGCTCCGGGAGAGCAGCATGGTGATGAGTGCTGGTACTGCCGAGACAGCCCCGCTGCGCAGCGGTCCGGACGCCATCCACTGCATCATCATCGCCTCCGCAAGGCGACGGTTGACCTCCACGCGCAGGTGGTCAGGAACGTTATCTGCCTGCTCCGCTGCTCCGGGCACTTCCCCCAGATACTCGGGATAGTTGCCGAAAAACTGCCAGTCGCTCATGTTCGCCCGGGCGTTCTGGGCAGGCTGGCGGGCGCATGTTGATGGTGTCGGTTGGAGTGGAGGCCTCGGTAACGTGGTGATCGATTGCAACTTCAACGAGAGAGGTTGCATCGAATTGTAGGCAATACCACCCACTCAACAAGTGATGAATGAGTCGTCACGTAAAATTGTTGAAGCTGCTGCGCGAATTTTCCGATGACGCGCCGATGGTTCCATCGTGACTTCACAAGATGTCGTCTGCCATCGACATCGCGTATACAAGATCCTGTGTTCGTTGGGTGTGACGTTCGCAAAAAAAGCGGACACCTGCACCGCGTGACCCGAATAGCACCGGATCTGCCGACACACGGTGACGGGCGGCTCCCCTTCCGGCCACAACCTGATACGATGCGCGCATGAAGTTGCTGCTCGCGACATCCAACAGAGGCAAGGCGCAGGAAATGCGCGAAGCGCTCGACGGGCTGGGCCTCGACCTGCTGGATTTGAACGACATTCCGACGATCGATGCACCGGAAGAAACAGGCGAGACATTTTCGGCAAACGCACTGCAGAAGGCGAAGCACTATTTCCACGCGTCAGGGCACGCGACCATCGCCGACGACTCGGGCATCCATGTGGAGGCACTGGAAGGCGAGCTCGGCATCCGCACGCGCCGCTGGGGTGCCGGACCCGGCGCAAGCGACAAGGAATGGATCGAACACTTCCTGGAACGCATGAAGCGCGAACGCAACAAGCGCGCCAGGTTCGTCTGTGCCATCGCGCATGTCGACCGTAAAGGAGAGGTGCACGTCTTTGAAGGCACGTGCGACGGCGTCATCACTGACGAGCTCGAAGCCGAGTATCTTCCGGGTCTGCCGATTTCGGCGTGCTTCCGGCCCGACGGCTATGATCTGGTCTTCTCGGCACTCTCCGTACCGCAGAAAAACGTCGTGAGCCATCGCGGCAGGGCCCTACTTTCCCTGAAGGAGCATTTTCTCCAGCGTGGACACCTCCTCGGGAACGGCCCGGTCGAGACGTTGCCGCAGCAGCACTGACGCGTCCCGCGGATGCTCTGCGGAATAGCGGGCAAACGCCCGTCTTGCCAATGCCGCGCGGACTCCCGAGATGCACGCAGCCAGTGCCGTCAGAACTGCCACGGTGATCCCTGTTTCGGGCAGGTACGTCAGCCTCTCGTTTTGAATAGAGAGCCCGTATCCAAAGAGCGACGCGCCGTAGAGGCCCAGCCCCGCGAAAATGGAATTGCGGATGGAGGCACGTCTGGCATGCACAACAATGTGCTCGAGTGTGCGACGGGCCTGTTCCACCTCCAAAATCTCCGCAGACAGTTTGATGCTCTGTTTTTGCGGACAGTCCGTCATTCCAGCAGTGTATACCCCGTATCACTCTCCGATGATCACATCGGGCTGCGGCTCCCCTGTATGGGGCTCCACATCCTCGCTCCCTCTGCGTCGCAGTAATTCCAACAGGCGCTCCTTGGCGCCCTCAGCGTGTGCTTCTATTTGAGGCCGCTCCTGGTCATCGAGCCATCGCAGCCAGTCTCCCATGGGATCCGTTCCGGGCTGATAGGCGATATCGCCGTCGTGCGGCAGCAGGACTCGCGCAAGAGCATCAACGTAGCCGGCGGTCTGCCGGGCACGGACTTCTTCGGCCGTCAGCGCATCAATAGCGCGATCGAAGATGGAGGGTTGTGGCTGGTCCTCGGGAACGGGCATGAATGCGATGAAAGGAGAGCATCCTCAATCTGCCGGGGATCAAAGTCAACCGGCTGAGCCGACAGCAACCATAGATGGCTTCACAAAGGGCTGAAGTCTAATGCAAGAAGCTTCGCCCAGACCTCGTCGACGAGACCTTTCAGCTCCTCGCGCTCCGCGTCGGTCACGACGAAGCTGCGGGTGACCGGGGCCTCCCCCCTCTCACCGATGTACTCAAGAACAAACGCTTCGGGCTTCAGCAGGGGGTCGGCTTTCTCAAGGAGAACGGCATAGAAGGCCAGCTGGCGGAAGTGGCTTCCAGCATCGGTACGCGAGATCGAGCCGGGTTCGAGTCCGCCACGGATCTCGCCTTCGGCTTTGCCTTTGCCTGCCTTGTAGTCGATGACGGTCGCGGCTGCAGAGGTGGCCGAGGCGCGGTCAATGCGGTCGATCTTGCCCTTGATGGGCACGTCGCCCAGGTGCGCCTTGTATTCGCGCTCCACACCGTGGAGGAACGGCCGCGCATCGCTCAGGCGCTGCTCGTAGTAGCTGGGAAGAGACAGCCTCCCCAGATCCAGCAAGTCCGACCGCTGTTTCTCGGTGAGGATCGTGCGCTCGTTCAGGTACCACTGAAAAGCCTCAAGCAGTTCATCTGTGCTGAACTCGCGCTTCTCCTGGAGCGCCGTTGCCCACTGACGCAACGCCCAATGCACGGCGCTGCCGTAGCCAAGACGACGAACGGCGGCTTCGTCGAAGTGCTCCGGTTGCGTGAGCAGATCGACCAGCAGGAATTCCTGCGGATCGCGGAGGAAGCGGTTGAGCGATGTGGGGGAGAGCGCGAATGTCCGGAGCCGCTCCTCGATATAGCCCTGTAATGCACCGTCGAGAGCTCTGGCTTTGGGGAGCAGCAGCAGCGACGCCTTTGCGGGGTCTTTCAGTGCGCCCTCTTCCTCCGGCAAATCGCCCATCTCTGCGAAGAATCCGGACGGCGAGATATCACGGGTTTTCACACCGACCGCAATCTCGCGCGGGCAGGTCAGAAGCAGTTCACCACGCGCGCGGGTCATGGCGACGAAGGCCACGCGCCGCTCATCCTGGTGCTGCTCGAATTGCTTCTGGTCTTTCTCCCAGCCGAACAGCAGATCTTCGGGCAGCGCCACGCCGGACCGCCGGGTGCGCTTGTCCCAGTGGCCATCGCGGAAGTTGGTCAGGATCACGACGTCGAACTCAAGTCCTTTGCTTTGATGCGCGGTCATCAGGCGCACGCCGCCTGTGGAGAGATGGGGCAGCTCGTAGGTGATGCGGATCTGGGCGTAGGCGGGATCGGTATAGAACTCGAGGTCGGCGAGAAAATCCTTCAGGCTGCACGCGCGCTGCTCCAGGCACCGGTCTTTGACGTGCGCAAAGAATGCCTCCAGCGCCGCCAGATCGCGCGGATCGATGGGGGAATCGGCTCCGGCCTCGGGCTGGGGGATCAAGCCGCAGTCTCGCAAGACGTGCTCGACCGACTCCAGCGCCGTGCGTGAGACGATCTTGCCGTGCAGGTCCAGCAGCAGGTCGCGGGCCTTCTCCAGAACTGGACGGTTGATGAGCACGAGCTCCCCCTGCGGCGGCAGCGTGACGAGCAGGTCGTGCAGCGGGGATTTACGTTCGCGCTGGAGAACATGCAGACGCCCGAGATCTGCCGGATGCACTCCGAAGCACTCGCACGCGAGAGCGGAGGACAAGCGCTCGTCTTTCATGGGCTTCTCGATAGCGCGCAAAATCGTGATGGCCTGGAGGACTAGCGGGTGCGAGAGCAGATCATCTTTGCCGCGCATAAGGGCGGGGATCGCGCGGGCGCGCATCACGTCGAAAAGCGGAAAGAGCTCGTCGTTGGTCTGCGTGAGGATGGCGATCTGCTCGGGGCGGACGCCGTCGGCGAGGCGCTGTTCCACGAGATCGGCGACGAACCACGGCTCGGCGGTGTCGCTGGGCGGACGGAGGAGGCGGGGCGGGGCGCCGGCTTTCTTGGTCGCGGCCGTAAGGAGTTTTTCGAGGCCGGGGATCCGGCCGACCAACCGTTCCTCGTTGTGCTCGATCACGCTGCGCGCGGCGTCGAGGATCGCCTGCGTGGACCGGTAGCTGACCGTGAGCGCGATGACGGGAGCTTTCGGGAACCGCATGTGGAACGAAAGCATGTTGGCGAGATTCGCGCCCTGGAACCGGTAGATCGCCTGGTCATCATCGCCGACAACGAAGATATTGGGCTCGTTCGGGACGTTCGCGTAGGTCGTCAGCAGCTCGATCAGACGATACTGGGCGCCGTTCGTGTCCTGAAATTCGTCGACCAGCACGTACTGATATCTCTCCTGGAGCCCTTGCAGAAGCCAATCTTCCTCGGTCAGGGCCCGAATGACATGGAGGATCATGTCGTCGTAGTCGTAACGCCCGGTCTTCTCCATCATCTGCTGGTACGCGGCGAAGATGCGGATGAAATCGCGGAACTTGCGGGCAGCGAGGATGTTTTTCTCGTGGGCCTTGGTCCCCTTCTTGCTCTTGCCCGCCATCTGCTCGTCATAGGCGTCCGCGGCGCGCTCCAGGTCGGCGAGCGACTTCCCTTCGCGCTTCACCTGGCTGATGCGCGAGAGCAGATCGGGGGATTTTCCGTATGGATCTTTGGGATTGATGAGCTCCATCCCCGTGCCGATGGCATCGATGATCGTGTTCATCTCCCGGACTTTTTCCAGATCGGAGATCTGCTGTCGCGCGGCCCATTCATCGAACAGGAACGCATTGTCCTGGATGACGGACTGTGCGAAGGCATGGATGGTAGCAACGCGCACGCCGTAGGCGTCGGGCCCGATGAGCGAGCGCAGGCGGTCGCGCATCGCCGTCGCGCCGCTCACGGAGAACGTGAGGCAGAGGATGTTCCCCGGACGCATCTGGGTTTTTTTCAGGATGTTCGCGACCCGCATGGAGACGACCTGGGTCTTGCCGGTACCCGGACCCGCGATCACCATCACCGGACCTTCGATGGTATCCACCGCCTGTTTCTGGGCGGGATTCAGCCGGGCGTATTCTTTCTCGAAGCTCTTCATGGCCCAAAGCGTAGCACAGGGCGGTCATCCGCTGGACAGAGGCCCCGAGGTTCATACAATTCCCGGCCATGCGCAGGATCCTCGTCGCCGACACGCATCCCTCACGCCTGCAGGACAGCGCGGAGGCGGCAGCGGCTATGTACCCGAACATACCCGTCGGAAGCCTCTACTGGAAAAGCAACGGCGATTTCTTGGCAGACAGCAACGCCCCTTCTGAGGCCGTCACCCGGACGATCGAGGAGGCCAGGATCCGCTCGGGCCTGCGGCTCCTGCTGATCTGCAATATGACGGGCATTGAAGAGAACGCCCCTGCACTGGCGCTGGCGCGCCGGCTCCGCCGCCGGGCGACGGTCCTGCTCAATTCCTGCAAGTCGCTGACGGAAATGCGCGATTCCCGGCCGGACGAAGTCGGCGAGCTGGAACGCCATTCCCGTCTCCTGCACTGCACCAACAATTCGACCTTCAATTTCGACGCTGCGCGCGATTCGATACAGCTCGACGCTGCCCCGGACGTCCGTGATCGCGCGGCTATACGCGCGCACCATCAGGAGATCGACCGGGCAAGGGCGCGTCACGTCCGCCTGTTGCACGGCAGAGCGGTCGCGCGGTCGCTGCTGGCGCTCCACGGAAACCATTCCTTCGGGCTGGACAAGAACGACTGCGATCCGCTGCGGGAGATGCCACCCGGCCCGGAGTTCTCGGGCGCCTACACGCGCCTTGCCCACACCGAGGAGCTGCTGGAATTCCTGGAACGGGACTGACGCTCAGAGCGGATACTCCTTGGCGCAGTGGTCGCATTTCTGCATCTTCACGCCGTCTTTAACGATGTCGACGAGCGAGCCCGCGTGGCAGTTGGAGCAGAGCTTGCCGGGCGTGAACGAGTGAACCTGCGAGAAGCCGATGCGCTTGGGGATACCACCATGTTCACGGATCGTGAGCGAACGCGGATGGTCGCGCATCTTCTGGAGCACTTTGGCCTCGATCTGGCGGATACGCTCGCGGGTGACGCCGAACTCCTTGCCCACCTCCTCCAGCGTGTGGCCGATGCCGTCCTTGAGACCGAAGCGCATCTCGATGATCTTGCGCTCGCGGGGCGTGAGGAACTCCAGCATGGCGTGGACGTTCTCCTTGCGCAGCTGGCGGTTGGTGGCCTCGAACGGGTTCACAGCCTCTTCGTCCTCGATGAAGTCGCCCAGCTTGCTGTCTTCCTCGGAACCGACGGGCGATTCGAGCGAGATGATATCCTGGGAGATCTTCTGGATGTGCGCGACCTTCTTGATGTCCATCTCCATTTCGACGGACAGCTCCTCCAGGGTCGGCTCGCGCCCAAGCTCCTGGACGAGGCGGCGCTGCGTGTGCGTGAGCTTGTTGATGGTCTCAACCATGTGCACCGGGATGCGGATGGTGCGGGCCTGGTCGGCGATGGCGCGGGTGATGGCCTGGCGGATCCACCAGGTGGCGTAGGTGGAGAACTTGAATCCGCGCTCGGGGTCGAATTTCTCGACGGCGCGGAAAAGGCCGATGTTGCCTTCCTGGATGAGATCAAGGAAGGACAGGCCGCGGCCGATGTACTTCTTGGCGATGGAGACGACGAGACGCAGGTTGGCCTCGGCAAGCTGCTGCTTGGCGCCGGCGTCGCCCTTGCGGATGCGACGGGCCAGTTCGACCTCCTTGCGGGCGTCGATCAGCGGCACGCGTCCGATCTCGGAGAGGTACATGCGCACCGAGTCGTTGCTGATTTCCAGCAGATCGATCTCGCGCTCCTTGCGGCGCTTCTTGCGCTCGTCCTCCGAGAGATCCTTGTCGCTGTCGACCGCAATACCGGCCATGGCGATCATCTTCATGGAATCATCGTCCACGCCTTCGCCCATGCTCTCCACCTTCTCGCCTTCGTCGGTGTCGGCGTCGGCATCCTCGTCCCCTTCCTTCTCTTCATCCTTACCCGCCACCTCGGCGAGATCCTCCGTGGGCTCGGGCATTTCCAGTGTGGAGGGCTTGCTGCCCTTTTTGTCCCAGATCAGGGCGTCCTTGACGTCGATGACCTGGATACCGAGATCCACGAACAACGTGTAGATCTCATCGAGCAAATCCACGTCCTCCTCGGCGTTCGGGACGGCGGAGATGATCTCCTGATGCGTCACATAGCGCTGCTCACGGCCTTTTTTAATCAGATGCTTCACCTTTTCGGGAAACTTCTTCAGGTCGTCGTCGGTGGGCTGGGCGATGAATTTTCGCGGGTGGGACGCCATGGAAAATCAGAATAAAGAAATGGGCGCAGGGCCCCAACACCTTACAGGGTAGGGAAAGACGACGCCGGGGGGAAGAGGGAACGCGTGTTTCGTGGGGGAAAGCGCCGGACGGCTCAGCCGGCCTTTTGCATCAATTTGAGCAGCTGCTGGTACTGGTTCTGGAGCTGGGCCTCCTCCGAGACCTTACCGGAGCCCCGGGCTTCCACCAGCCGCCGGGTGATTTCCTGCTGCTTCAGCCGGAGCATTTCGCGGTTCGCGCTCACGCAGTTGCGCCGAATCTCGCGCGAGGCCAGCGAATCGGACCACTCGGTGAAGCCGTGATGCTCGCAGTAGAGCGCCAGGATGCCCGCGCGTTCGCGGTGCTCGTCGGGGAGATCGAGCATGTCCGGGGTGATGCGTGCGCCCGCCTCAATGGGCTTGCTGAGCGCCTGATGCAGCGCGGCGGCCATGCCGTCCGGCGGCGGAATGAGCTCGGAGAGCAGCGCGAGCAGTTTGGGGTAGAAGAGGAAGATGCCGAGTGCGATCTCCACCGAACTGAATTCCTCGGTCTTGCGCTGTGCAGGAACACTAGCCTTGGGCTTCCCGATCGGCGCGGCGTCAGCCATCACCAGCTGCAATTCCTGGGAAATATCCGTCGAGGACTTTCCGAACACCGCTCCGGCCTTCTCGATGTAATCCCCTCTCTCCACGACCGACGGCAACGCATTGATGAGCCGCAGCAACCGCTGGAGTGCCTCGCGTTTCACCGCGGGCGCGGTCAGATCGAGACCGCGGGTCTGGGCGAGGACGGCATCCAGATACGGCGTCGCGCCGGTCTCCAGCAGAGATTTTAGCAACTCGGGGTCTTTCTCCAGCGTCTCGCTCGGATCTTTCCCGGGCAACACAACCGCATCGACCTGCAGGCCTTCGGCCGCGAGAAGCGGGAACGCGCGCTCCATGGCGTCCTGTCCCGCGCGGTCCTGGTCCAGACACAGGATGACACGGTCCGCATAGCGGCGCAGCAGCGCGACGTGGTCTTCGGTCAGCGCGGTGCCGCAGGTGGCGACCGCGTTGGTGGCGCCGACACGGTGGCAGGCCAGCACGTCGAAGTAGCCTTCCACGATGACGACGGCCTTGGTGTCGCGGATCTTCTCTTTGGCATGGTGCAGGCCGAACAGCATCTTGCTCTTGTGAAAGACGATGCCATCCGACGAATTGATGTATTTTGCGTCATCGTCGGCCAGCGTCCGTCCGCCGAATCCCGCGATCACCCCCTGCGCATCGTGGATTGGAAACATCAGGCGGTTGCGGAAACGATCATAGATCCGCTCTTCGCGCAGCTCTTTCTGGATGCCGAGCCCGGCGGCGATGATTTCTTTGCGGCTGAAGCCCTGCTTGAGCAGATGATCGTAGGTCGCGGTGTAGGACTCCGGCGCGACGCCGATCTCGAACTGCTCGATCTGCTCCTGCGGGACAGCGCGCTTGGCGAGATACGCTGCGGCTTTCGCGGATCCGCCCAGATGATGACGATAGAAGGCAAGCGCGCTGAGGAGACACTCGCGGGCACGTTCTTTCTCATCTTTTTTGGGGCCGGCCGGGCCGGCGCGCTTCTCCAGCGTCACACCCGCTTTCTCGGCAAGTTCCTTGAGCGCCTGGGGGAAATCCACGCCCTCGATTGCCTGGTAGAAGCTGAAGATGTCCCCGCCTGTCTGACAGGCGAAGCAGTACGCAATGCCTTTGTCCGGCGAGACGAGGAGGCTCGGCTTGGAATCGTTGTGAAACGGACACAGGCAGACGAAACTCCGGCCTTTCTTCTGCAACTGGCAATACTGCGCGACCAGCTGTTCGATCGGGAGACGCGCCTTGATGTTGGTGATGTCGTCCATGGGGGGAACAGGATAGCGCAAATACCGGAGCCCAACGAGCGCAAGGAATGTTCTCGGAACAACATGTTTGACGATTGATGGAAAATACGCAGAATACGCGCGTGCGAAACGAAAGAATCAGTCCGCAAACAGCAACCGCGCAGCTCCGCGAGGTGGGAATGATGAATGTCCCGGGCTTCGCGCCACGCTGGCGGGCGGCGCGGAATCAGCTGCCTGCCCGTCCGGTCGAGGATGTGCTGGACGAGGTGCTGCGGGAATCCGTGCCCGCGCTGTCGCACGACAGCCTTCGCCACCGGGTCCGCACGCGATTGCACGATACGATCCTTGGCGCCCTTCCCGCGCACGATTATGTTATCTGTGGGACGTCCGGTTCATCGTTCATCCGGCTTGCGGAGATGTACCAGGGCGGACAGGCAGTTGTTCAGGCGTACTGCAGCACCGAGAATGTCGCGCACCCGCTGAGCGCGGTAAAGTTGATGACGCCGGGAGGCAGCGGCTCGCTGTCGCTGGAGCAGGAGAAATTTTTCAGACGTGAAACGCGCGCGATGCAGCGGCTGCAGGGACAAGGGCTTCCCGTGGCGGTATTGCAGGATCAGGGAAAATCGACGGAGTCCGATCGTCCATGGCACGCGACGCGCCATCTGGCCGGTTTTCCTCTCGGCCGTCTGCTGGAGCACGGCCCGCTGTCCATCGACGCCGCATCACGGATCGCCGCTGCCGTCGCGCTGGGACTGGAGGGAGTACTGCGCAACGACATCTGCCACCAGGACATAAAACCCGCCAACCTACTGCTGACCGACAACGGTGTGCCGCGCATTACGGACTTCGGCCTGTGCGAGCTGTTTGGTGAGCCGGATGACGGAGCGGTCTCGCCCGGATGCGTCGTGGGCACGCCCCACTTCATGGCTCCGGAGCAGGCCCGGGGTGACCGTCTGGGCGAGAGGACCGACGTCTACGGACTCGGCTGTACGCTGATTCACCTCACGACAGCAAGGGAGCCAGATCAAGACCGCGGCATCATGGATGTTCTGAGCCGCCGCGGCCGGGGCGAAATGCCCGATGAACTCAACGCGATCGGACACCGGACGGTCCGGGACTTCATTGCGCGCATGATCGCTCCGCGCGAACAGGAACGGCCTCTGCCTCTGCGCGTCGCCAGATTTTTCTATGGCATCGCGCGCAGCTATGCCCAGGATCGCAAGCGCGCGGGCATGGATACGTGCGGGGAAGCCGACAGGTCATTCGATCAGTGGACAGAGCTCCCGTTGAGCCATAAGGGCGTGAGATTCGCGTGGGGCATGGCCATGGCCCCGGAAGACTTCCCGATCCCCTATTCCTCGTACACCGACCCCGAGACAATGCGCGTGTCCCTGCTCGAAGCACACCCGCAGAACCCAACGTTCCCGCGTTCCAGCACCTGAGGTTCAGGATTTCGCGACGACCCAGCGTGGCAGACGGTTCTTGAGCTTGCCGTCGCGCGCGAGTCCCACGCCAACGGGGATATTTTTGTAGAGAAGAACAACGTCGCCGGTCAGGTGCGGCTCGCACGTCGTGTCGTGGCCATCGAGGAGATCATCGAGTTGCTTGTCGCCCAGGACGCAGATGTTCTTCGTCGCCTGCGCGCCGCGGAGGATCGCCGTCTCGTGGCTCAGACGGATGCGTCCGCCATCCAGACGCAGTGCGAACGGCAGACCGAGCGAGTAGTCGGCGACCGGCATGCGGAATTCGGCGACATCTTCCGTCGCCAACAGCAACTGATCGGTGCGCGCGAAGAGCCGGTCCGTGGGCGCGAGGAACGTGGCACCGTAGTGGCGCTCCAGATCCTTGCCTGCCTCCTCTTTGCGGATGCGCGGCAATTCCTCCTCCTGGAACCGCACGGGCTGCAGCTTCTCGCGGTGGCGCGTCGGCGCGGTTTTGCGCAGGACCGCACAGAAGAAGCCTTCGGTGTCGTAGGTCTGCGGCCACAGGCGCACGAGGGGCAGCGGCTCAGCCGGTACGCCTTCCAGTCCTCTCTGCATCCGGAACGACGACTCGACGGCGTCGCCGAGTACCGGGAACTGCGTGCGCGGATCGACCACTTCCAGTTGCGTCGGAAATTTGCGGAGCAGCGAGAGTACGACCTCCTCGTTTTCCTCGGGCGTGAGCGTGCATGTGGAATACACGATGACGCCGCCGGTCTTACACGCGTCGATTGCAGACTCCAGGAGCTCGCGCTGGAGGCGGGCCATCTTGCCGATGTTGTCGATGCCGCAGTATTCGAGTGCGTCGGAGTCCTTGCGAACCGTGCCCTGCGCAGTGCACGGCGCGTCGCACAGCACGCGATCGAAGCGCTCGGTCATGTGGCGCGCGAACCACTGCCCGACTTTCTTGGTGACAATCACATCGGTGGCGCCGGACCGCTGCAGCGAGTTCTTGAGCGTCCACAGGCGCTTCTCCTGTACGTCGTTGGCCACGATCACGCCGGTGCCCGCCATCCGCGCCGCGATCTGCGTCGTCTTGCTGCCGGGCGCTGCGCTCATGTCCAGCACGCGCTCCCCGGGCTGCGGATCCAGCAACGCGACAGGAAGCATGCTCGCGGCCTCCTGCATGTACACGTGCCCCAGCAGGTGCAGCAGGTCTTTGCCGAGTGCGACACTGCGATCCTCACGGTCCACGTAGAACGCCTCGGGGCACCAGGGCACGGGCGTCAGCATCCAGCCCTTCGCCTCGCCCCAGGCGCGCACCGCCTCGACGGTGGATTTGAGCGTGTTCACACGCATGCTTTTGCGCAGCGGCTTCAGACTGTAGGCACAGAGCGCTTCCAGGTCCGTATAGGGGCCGTAGCGGTTGAAGCTGGCAAAAGAGGGCTGTTTCATCGGGGCAGAGCATAGGGCAAAACGCCCTGTGGCACCCGCGGATCGTTGACGCGAAACAGGAGAATGCGGACGATACGAGCCCATGAAACAAGCCGCGTGCCTCACAACAGATCCAAGCAAGGCCGCGCTCCGGCTGGCCGGGGCGGCGATGCGCCTGAGAGAGCTCGATCTGCCCAAGCGCGGTCTGGTGTTCGACATGCACGGCCGGAGCCACAATCTGAGTGCAAGTCTCGCGCACCTCGCGGGCATCAAAGAGGCCGATCAGATACCCATCTCCGGAGGGACACGCCAGGTGCTGGAAACGCTCTGCATGACAGACAGGCGGGAGGACGTGGGTTACGCCATCGCCGCATTTGAGTTGCACCATGCACCACTCCCCGATCTCCGTAACGTCCTGGAAGAGACACGCAGGCTCGTGGGGGAGAACGGCGTGGTGCTCTTCGCCGACTACGCCCTGTTGGGATGGGAGCAGCAGGTGGCGGAGGCATGCACGACGACACAAGCCGAACAGGGACAGATCGAAGCATACGGCGGATTCGCGTCGTGGTTCACCGCCCACGCGGAACTGACGCGCCAGCGCATGGAACAGGCCGCGCTCATGGCGGGATTCTTCCAGGTGGAAAGCAGTGATCTGCCCGCCGGCCGCGCGGTGGTGCTCGCATACGGGCATCACACGTCAGATCAGGAATTACTCTAAGCGCTCACTCCCCTGCTCCGCCCTTACGGAATGCCGCGAGTTGTTTTTCCACGTCGCCCTCGGCGACTGCCCGGGCGATCCGCGCCCACACCAGCTCGCGCTGACACTCACCATGACGCAGCGCCTCCAGAATCGCGCCCACCTCGGGCCCGAGAAATTCTTTCATGCGCTCAAGACGCTCGCGCTTCTCGTTTTCGCCTAGCGAACCATCATCTCCGCCGAGCCCCATTGCGAGCAACCGGTTGCGCACCGACGGCTTGGAACGCAGACGCTCCGCGACGCCTTCTCCGCCCGTGGCAGGCAGACCGCGTCGTCCGGCAAACAGCGCCTGCAGGCGTTCCTGGGTCCAGTCGTATACCTGGAATGCGATGCGGCCGTTGAGACCCGTCTCGCGTGAGTGGGTGACAAGCTGTTCATACCCCGTCCCGGTGAGGGGCATGCCGTGCTCCAGCATGTACTGGATGCAGCCGAACGCGAGGACATCGACGACATCTCTGCCGAGCGGCGATTCGGTGATATCGGGGCTTTTTCGCATCTGTACGCCCGAGTGTACAGGACAGGATAAATATAGGATACTATCCTCCACTATGACTGAAACGCGTGTCTTCGATGTCGGGGACTTCCGGGTTCAGGAGTACGGCCGGGGCGAGCCGCGCACGCTCTGCATCGGCGGCATGTCCTACGCGCCCAACGACTACGCCCCCCTCGCCTCGCGGCTGGAAGGAACGGTCTTCGTCGCGGACAATCCGTATCAGGCACGGCGCATCCCGTGGACGACGGATTTCGTCGCGCAGCTGCGAAGGCGCTACGTGGAACTCGCAAAACTGCTCCCCACCGAAACGCTCATTGCGCATTCCTGCGGATCGTTCGACGCACTCCATACGCAGGAGGAGATGCCGGATGTCCGGCGCATGGTATTGATGACGCCACCCAACGGCACGCGTCAGTGGGTACCGGAATCCTCGCGACTGGAGGAATTTGGATTTCTCGATCGTTGCCTGGCGGACCTCTGCAAAGACGTTCCGGATGAACTCTACCGCGCGATGCTTGAAGAGCACCGCCGTCTGTACGCGCCCACAGACCGCGACATGAAGGCGCTCTACAAGCACGAGATGCCTGCCCGGCGCCTGGAAACGGTGGAAGGACTGCTCGAATTGATGCGTGCATCGCGCAAGGATCTCCTCGTCGTGTTCGGCAAGCAGGATCCCTGGAGACTCATCGATCCGGGAACGGTGGATCACGGCGCGCGCACGACTGTACGGCAGATCGACACCGGACATTTTCCGCACGTGTCCCGGCCCGACGAACTCACGGAACTCATCCGCGACTGGATGCGCAATGATCCGGAAGCGTCGTCACCGGCGCAGTCCGTCACTCCAGTACATAATCGCAATCTCACACCACAAGATTCACCAGCCGTCCTTTAACGTAAATCTCCTTCTTCGGTTTCTTGCCTTCGAGGAATTTCATGACGTTCTCCTCTGTGCGCGCCGCCGCGAGGATGTCGGCTTCTGCCGCATCGGTGGCAACCGTGACCTCACCGCGCAACTTGCCGTTCACCTGCACGGCGATCTTCATCGTATCACTCTTCAGTTGAGCGGCATCGTAAGCGGGCCACTTCTGATCGATCACGAAGCCCTTTCCGCCGACCATCTCCCAGAGTTCCTCGGCCATGTGCGGAGCCAGCGGCGACAGCAGCAGCGGCAGTGTGTGGGCGACCTCGCCGTACATCGTCCCCCCGCTTTCAATGTTGTTGAGCATCTCCATCAGCGCCGAGATGGCGGTGTTGAAGCGCAGCGCCGTGATCTCCTCGGTGACTTTCTTGATCGTCCGGTGCAGCATCTGCATCTGATCCGGCGATTTCTTCGGCTCGGTCTTGGACTTCAGGGACTCGCCGTACAGCGTGTATGCGCGCCACAGACGCTGCACGAACCGGTCGATGCCTTTGATGCCCGTGTCGCTCCAGTCGCCACCCTCGGTGAAGGGCCCCATGAACATCAGGTACATGCGGAACACGTCCGAGCCGTGATAATCGATGAACGCATCCGGGCTCACGACGTTGCCCTTGCTCTTGCTCATCTTGGCGCCCTTGTTCGTAATCAGTCCCTGATGAACTAATTTTTTGAACGGCTCAGAGTGCGACACAAAGCCAAAATCCTTGAGGGCCATCATCACAAATCGCGCGTAGATCAGGTGCATGCAGGCATGCTCCGGGCCGCCGATGTACATGTCGACGGGCATCCAGTTTTTCTCGATATGCGGATCGACAATGTGCGCCGCATGCGCATCGCCCTTGGTTGTCTTCTGTACGGCAACGGGGTTTTTGGTTTTCAGTTTTGAGTTTTTGGGCGCGGCTTTTTTCGTCTTCGGCGTGTGATCCACTCCCCTCTCCTCCGGCGGAACCAGATACCGCAGGAAGTAGAAGCTGGAACAGACGAACGTATCCATCGTATCGAACTCCGGCCTCCAGCCTTTGCCGAAAATTTTCTCCGTGCGCGCGATGAACTCCTTGGACTCCGTCAGCGGGGACTTGCCGGTCGGCTTGAATTCGACATCGGTCGGCAGCAGCCACGGCAGATGCTCCTCGGGAACCGGATGCGCATTGCCCTCGGGGTCGTAGACAATCGGGATCGGCGCGCCCCAATAGCGCTGGCGCGAGACGAGCCAGTCGTGGAGGCGGTACGTGATTTTACGCTTTCCCATACGATTCTTTTCCATATGGTCCATCATCCTGGGAATCGCGGCGTGCGGGTGCAAGCCGTCCAGAAACTGGGAGTTGATCAATTCGCCCTCGTCCTCGAACACTTTCTCCGCACTGTCGATGGGACCCGTGTCGCCGTCTGCGGATTTGATGACGCGCTCGACGGGCAGATGCATCGCCTGGGCGAACTCGAAGTCGCGCATGTCATGTCCCGGCACACCCACGACAACACCCGTGCCAAAACCCATTAAGACGTAGTCGGCTACCCAGATCGGCATCTCTCGTCCGTTCAGCGCGTTGACGGCATACGACCCGGTGAAGGCACCTGTCTTCTCGCGATCAACGGCATCGCGAGCGCTTGTGCTCTTCTTGCGAGCCTCTGCGACGTAGCGTTCAACATTCTTGCGGCAATCAGGGGTGGTGATCGCCAACAGATCGGGATGTTCGGGTGAGATGACGACAAAAGTGGCGCCGAAGTTCGTCTCGGGACGGGTGGTGAAAACGGTGACGGTGGTCTTGCTGTTTTTCACCGGATACGTGATCTCGATGCCCTCTTTCCTGCCGATCCAGTTTCGCTGCATCGTCTTGGTCTTCTCGGGCCAGTCCAGATCCTGCAATCCATCCAGCAATCTCTGCGAGTAGTCCGTGATCTTCCAGAACCACTGCGTCAGCAGCTTTTGTTCGACTGCAGTACCACAGCGCTCGCAGGTGCCGTCCTGTGCCTGCTCGTTGGCGAGTACGGTCTGACAGCTCGGGCACCAGTTCACCGGCGCCTCCTTCTTGTAGGACAGCTTGTGCTTGTACATCTGGAGGAAGAGCCACTGCGTCCACTTGTAATACTGCGGATCGCTCGTGTTCACCATTTTTTCCCAGTCGTACATGCAACCGATGCGCTTGAGCTGCGCGATCATGGTCTCCACGTTCTTGGCGATCGACTTGGCGGGGGGCACGCCGGTCTTGATGGCGTAGTTCTCGGCGGGCAAGCCGAACGCATCGAAACCCATCGGAGCAAAGACATCTTTGCCATGCATCCGCATAAAGCGGGCATGGCTGTCAGCAGGCGCGAAGTTGTACCAGTGGCCAACGTGCAGCTTGTCGCCGCTCGGGTACGGAAACATCACCATCGAGTAGTACGGATTTTTGGCGGCACGGAGGTCGGCGCGGTAGACGCCTTTCGCGTCCCAGCGCTTCTGCCATTTCGCTTCCGTGGCCGTCGGATCGTAGTCGTGGTGCATCGAGATTCAGTGTACAGAAGGGCATTCCTCGCGTCCAAAGAGTCCAAGCTCTTGCGTGGCCGCCCCCGCATCGACAGGATGCCCGCATGCCGCCCAAGACCGAACAGACACCTCCCAGCAGCCTGGACGATTCCGCCCGCCTTGCGGACGAAGTCGCCTCGTGCCTGGAATCGGCAGTGGGGCCCCGGCAGGTCGGTCCCATGATGGACAAAGAGGTATGGGCGCTCTTCGAACAGCTGGACGCAAAGTACACGGGCGTGAACGATCAGTATTGGAGACTGCTCGCGGACGTGTTCAAGGCACGCATCCCGGCGAAGGGCACCAACTACGAGACGATCGACGAGCAGTACGCGTGGTCGGTGCAGATGCAACGGTTCTGGGCGATGGCGCTGCGCAGCCGGCAGATGCTGCTCACGTGGGGAAAGCTCAGCCCGAACCGGTCAGTGGCAATCCAGCCGAGCAACTTGCTTGGGTTGCGCACACCAGAAGACGCGGATTTCCGGGAAGAAGGGATTTGGAAACGCATCGTCGGCATTGGCAACGAGACGGCGAAGCGCTTCCGGCAGGAGAAAATCGCCGACCATCCCGAGTGGTCATGGGACGAGTTCCGCCGCTTCATGCTGAAGGGCGCCACGGACCGCGGCCGCCTGCTGATGCATCATCAGGGCGACCGCAGGCACGTCACCGGTTTCGTCACCTGGAGGCACGAGAAAACGCCCCAGCCGGCGTGGAACAATCCGAAGCGACGGGCCATCGGCGACCGGTCGCTGACCACGCGGCAGATCTGGGATCATCAGATCACCCCCGAACGCGTGGCTTTCGGGGCGGATGACCGCACCGTCTCCCCCACCGTGCTCTACGCGGAAAACGTCACCCAGGTGGTCTTCACGCTCATGAAAGCCTCGGTCACGCTCGGCGCGCCCCTGCTGCCGGCCGACCCCGAGCCGCCGCCGCCAAAACGCTGGATTTGAGGCGCTTCGGAGCGAAAAACCTGCTACAGTGCCGGTCTCATGGCAAAGCTTCCGCTTGTCGCCATTATCGGCAGGCCCAACACGGGCAAATCCACGCTGTTCAACCGGCTGGTGCGCAGGCGCGTCGCGATTGAAAGCGAGGTGCCCGGCACGACGCGCGACCACGTGACGACCATCGTCGAGACGCCGGATCTGGACTATCTGCTCATCGACACGGGCGGCATGGGAGGCGGCACGGAAGACAAGGATTTTGAGGATGACGTGCACGCGCAGTCGCTGCTCGCACTCAAGGCGGCTGACGTCATCGTCTTCACCGTCGACGGCCGCGAGGAGCCGACACGCAACGACTTTGCCATCGCGGATCTGCTCCGCAAGAAGAGCAAGCGCCGCGTGCCCGTGCTGCTCGTCATCAATAAGTGCGACAATGAACAACAGGCTGAGGACGCAGAACACGCGTTCCATGAGCTCGGTATCGGCGACGAGACATTTCTCGTCAGCGCCGCGCACCGCATCGGCACCGAGGAGCTCGAGCAGTCCATCATCCGGCATCTCGGCGAACGCCAGTTCGGCAAGCGCCCGGGGCGCAGCGAGGCCGATGCACTCATCCCGCGCATCGCCATTATCGGCAAGCCCAACGTCGGCAAGAGTTCGATCACGAACGCCCTCATGTCCGAAACGCAGCGCGAAATTTCCCCCAAGCTCGTGTCGGACATCCCCGGCACCACGCGCGACGCCACCGATACGCTTATCCGCTGGCAGGATCAGGATTTTCTGTTCATCGACACGGCCGGCCTGCGGAAGAACGCCCGCGTGGAGGAAGGCGTGGAGAGCTTGTCGATGCTCCGCACGATCCAGTCGCTCGAGGACTGCGACGTGGCGCTGCTGGTGCTCGACGCCACGGAACCTCCCAGCAAGCAGGACAAGAAGATTGCCGGCCTGGTGGTCGACGCCGGCAAGTGCCTCATCATCCTGCTCAACAAGACCGACCTGATCACGACCGAGCAGAAAATGGAGCGCAAGCGCGAGATCATGATCGCATTCCAGTTCTGCCGCTGGGCGCCCGTGATCCCCTGCTCCGCGGTCACGCGCGAGGGCCTCCTGAAGATCTTCGACATCGCGCTCGCAGCGCAGCGCAACCGCCAGCGCCGTCTGCCGGTGAAGGAGTTGCACCGGTTTATCGTGGACGCGGTCGCCGGTCAGCCGATGAGCTCGCTCGCCTCCGCCAAACATATCGTCCAGGCCAAGAATCCGCCGCCGACGTTCATCGTCTTCGTCAAAAACCCCAAGCGCGTCCAGCTCAG
>CAZFBZ010000004.1:0-7557 GCA_964517345.1 uncultured Candidatus Peribacteria bacterium
TCCCGCGGCTGGCCATTCCCTGATCCGAAAGACCCGCTTTTTCCGCACCGTCTATTGCCTGTACGCCTAAACGGTGTAGAATAGTCGTACAGATCGTTGATCGTATCGCACTATTTCATCCTTCTTGGATTGGAATGGTGTCTTCTCCGCGTTCCGTTTTTCTCACCCTCTCCCATGAAAGCATCGTTCCTCGCCGCCATTAACCAGATCTGCAACGACAAAAACGTCCGCCCCGAGCAGGTCATCGAGGCCGTCAAGCAGGCCATCGCCACCGCGTACCGCAAGGACTTCGGCAACAAAGAGCAGGAGATCCGCGTGGACCTGGAGGAAGGCCGCGACATGCCGACCATTCTCCTCGTCAAAGAAGTCGTCTCCGACGTGGAGAACGATAACTTCGAAATCAGCGTGAAGGACGCCCGCAAGGTGAAGCCGGACGCCGAAGAGGGCGACGAGATCGCCATCGATGTCACGCCGCTCGAGTACGGACGCATCGCCACGCAAGCCGCCAAGCAGGTCATCCTCCAGAAGCTGCAGGAGGCCGAAAAACAGTCTCTCTATGAGATGTTCAAGGACCGCGAAGAGGAGCTCCTCACCGCGACCGTCACGAAGGTGGACCCGAACTGGGTCACGCTTGAGATCGAAGGCATGACCGTCTCGCTCCCCTGGCGCGAGCAGATCCCCGGCGAGCATTACTACACGGGCAAGCGCATCCGCGTGTACCTCGACCGCGTCGAACTGACGGGCAAGGGTCCGCAGCTCCGCATCTCCCGCACGCACCCGAACCTCGTCAAAAAACTGCTGGAACTGGAGATCCCCGAGGTCCGCAACGGCGACGTGGAGATCAAGGCGATCGCCCGCGACGCCGGCTTCCGCAGCAAGGTCGCCGTCCTGAGCAACGACCCGCGCATTGATCCGATCGGCGCCTGCGTCGGCCAGAAGGGCGTGCGTATCCAGGCCGTCATGGAGGAAATCAACGGCGAACGCGTCGACATGATCGAATGGTCCGCCGATCCCATCAAACTGATCTCGCTCGCGCTCCAGCCGGCCGCCATCTCGGCCGTCATCATCGTCAACGACCAGGAGCGCATCGACGACCAGGGCCGCCGCGTGAAGAAGCGCGCAGCCGTGTTCGTGGAAGAGGCACAGCGCCCGATGGCCATCGGCAAGAAAGGCCAGAACATCCGTCTCGCGACCGAGCTGACGGGCTACGAGCTCGACATGTACAACTACGAGGAACTCCCGGCCTTCAAGGCCAAGCTCGCGGTGCTCCGCGGCGAGGCTCCGCCCGAGGGCATGGTGCTGGATGGCACGGAGGCCGCCCCGACGGGCGACATGCCGGTGCCGATGACGGACGCCGTCTCCATGGACAGCGCTGATGCCGCGGTTGTCATCGCCCCCGCCGCCGAAGACGCCCCGCCGATGCCGGTCGACACGCCCGCGGAAACCGCCGCTCCGGCCATCGACGCACTGGAGGCTCCGGCCGCCGAAGATGCGCCCAAGAAAAAGAAGAAGGCCGCGTAAGCCGCTCTCTCCGCTTTCAGCCAGAAACCCCGGTCTCCGGGGTTTTTGTTATGCGCTGCGACGCCTGCGGCGGGGATGGAGCTCTCCCAGGCGCTGGATGCGCCCCCGGATACGCTCATGGACCTGATGCAGAAGAACCACGGTGGCCAGACGCTGCGCCAGTGTGCAGTCCATGTTTGTCGAATCGATGCTCTGTCCCGACTCGTCGACGGTCTGCTCCAGTTCCCAGAGATCTTCGTCGTTCTCCAGCAGCGTGATGTGCTGGATAAACGTATCGGTCTCCTCGTCATCGCGGTCATGCCGGGTACGCAGCCTCACGCGGTCGTCGAGAGCCGCGCTCGGCACGGATGCATCGCATTCCGTCACCACGCCGACACCTGTCTGCCAGACTTTGCGGCGCACGGTGAGGTCGCCCGTCAGGCGGGACCGGACGTTTTGGGGCTTCCCGCGCAGAACAACGTACATACTGTCTTCTTCGCGCACTTCCACGATCTTCGGAGTGCGCACCCCCGCCATGCAGAAAAGCTCCCCGATCTGCTCATGCAGACGGAGCATATTGGCCGCCAGAAAGACCGACGACGACGCCCGCAGGCGTCTCGAGGTGGGAAGATCATCATAGTCCCGGCAGTGATCGTTGAGCTCCATCCACGCCCGCGCGTTGAGCGGATTCTCGAGGATGGCGGCCTCCAGGCCGGCGCGTGCGTGCTGGCTTTCGGTCGGCATGCGGGGCAAACGCTATGACATCGATGGGCCTCGTGCAACAAAACGCCATCCCCTACCGCTTTTCACGGCTTCCCCGTAGGCTGTCTGCATGCGCCTGCCTCCGCTGCCGCTCGTGGTTCTGGACACTGAAACGACGGGCTTCGTGCCACGGGCGCATCACGTGATCGAATTCGCGTGTGCACAGGCAACAGACGGGAAAGTGACGACGGAGTACGAGCAGCTCCTGGCGTGCGACGCGATCCCGCCGCTGGTGGAAGTGCTGACCCGCATCCGCACGGCGGACCTCGCGGGCAAGCCGACGTTCGCGGAGAAAACCGCGGAGATCCTGTCACATCTGCCGGAGGACGCGCTGATCGTCGGTCAGAACGTCAATTTTGATATCGGAATGCTCAAGGGCGAGGGCATCGATCTGAGTGGGCGCGCGTGCATCGATACGTCCATGCTCGCGTCACTGGTGTTTCCGGAATTGCAGAGCTACTCGCTCGGCTATTTGAGCAAAGTACTCAGGCTCAATCATAATCCGCCCCACCGCGCGCTCGGGGACGTGCGCGCCACGCTCGAGCTGCTCGGCAAGTGCTGGGAGAGATTGCTGGAACTGCCGCCCGAACTGCGCGAGATCGCCTGCGCGATCATGGAGAAAGCCCCGGAGGGCTACCGCCGGCTGTTCGCCGCGCTTCCGCCTGCGACGAAAAAGACCGAACCCTCCTGGCTGCGCTGGAAGGAGCAGAAGGAAGACGCGCCTGCACCGCCCCCGCTGACACTGCCGGTGCCCACCGCGGGCGAGGTGCTGCTGCAGGAGGAACCGCTGGACCCCACGCACCTGCAGGCATTGCTGCATGGCGCGATCAACGATGCGACCACGCGCCGCTGGATCGCCGTGAAAAACCTCCGTGCGTCGCTGGAGCGCCTTCCGGCCGAGCTCCACGCAGCCATGGAGGACGGACGCGTCCGCGTGCTGCATCCGCCGGAATTCCTGCTGGACCGCGGCGCTGTCGAGCGGCTGGCCACGCAGTCTTCCTACACCGCAGATGAAGCCACGCTCGCGCTGAAGATCGCCTGGTACCCCGGCGCCACCCACGACGATATGCCCGTGCACGGCGGCGAGGAGGCGGTATGGAACGGCAAAGTCGCCTGCACCGAAGCCTCCAACGAGTACCTGGCGCAATTCCGCGATCCGCCGCAGGTCGCGCTGCTGGATCACCGCGAGCTGCTGGGCTTTCTGGAGTCGCCCGATCATCCGGCGCAGGCGGCCCTGCAGGGCAAGCTCCATGTGCTGATCGACGACGCGTCGATGCTGGAAGACACCGCAACGCGCGCCTACGGCTGGTACTGCGCTGTGGATGACATGCGGGCCGCCGCGCAGGGCGACGCGCTCCTCACGCGCTTCATGGACGTGTTCCAGTTGTGGATGGAGAAGACGCGTCAGTTCCAGGACATCCGGTACCTGAGCGAGCCGGATCTGCGCTCGGCGGAAGCACGCGGCGTGCGCGAATTGCTGGTGGAAGTGACGGCTAAAGACGGCCTGCAGGAGAAGGCATTGGAATCGCTGCGCAACCTGGCAAAAATTCTGGATCCGCAGAATCTGGGCGGGCGCTTCGCGTGGATAGAACAGCGCCAGAATGGCAGCCAGACGCTGCAGTCGGTGCCCGAGAGGATCGGCGTGTTCCTCCATCAGAGCCTGTTTTCCAAGCATCCGGTCACGCTGCTCATCCCGACCGGCGCGCGCGAGATGCTGCCGGAGATTCTGCCGCCGACGATCAAGGGCCGGGGGAGCAAAGGCAAGAGCGAGACGTTCGATGGCGAGCTGACGCGCGTGCCGCTCTCGTACAACGCAAACCCGGGATTGGAGGAACTGCTCACGAATCCGCCGACCGGCAAGACGATCATCCTGCTGCCGAGCCGCGGCATGATCGAGGACTACTACGTGAAGTACACCGAGCCGTTGGAGAGAGAAGGCGTCACGCTGATCTGCCAGGGAGTCGGCGGAGGCCTGGGCCGCATGCAGGCGGAATTCACCGCGGCGCCCGCGCCCGCCCTGTGGCTGCTGACTCCATGGATGTTCGAAGGCATCGATCTGCCCGCAGGCCTCGTGGATCACCTGGTCATCCGCACGCTGCCCTTTGATCATCCGTCGCATCCTGTGATCAGCAGGAGATCAGCACACTACGAAGATCCGTTCCAGCACTACTGTCTGCCACGCCTGATGCACCGGCTGTTCCGTGTGATCCGCACGTATTGCCGCTTCCGCACGGGAACGGGCGATGTGCGCCTGCTCGATGACCGCATCTTCAGCAAGAGCTACGGCAAGAAGGTCCGCGAGTATCTGGATCACATCTCGCTGCCGCCTTCCGACGAACCCGACGTGCCGCGTGCATCGACGGGAAAATCTCCGATGACGGTAAAGCCGCTCAGCGGAACACCGCCCGTCAAAAAGCCTGCGCCGCAGAAAAAGTCGCCGCCGAAAGATCCGCCGAAGACCGGAGGGAAAGATCAGTTGGCGTTGTTTTGATTATCATTAGTTTTGTCGTGGTTCGACTACGCTCACCATGACAAAACTATGTCACCCTGAGCGTAGTCGAAGGGCGACATGGTTTTAGCATTACATACCGAAGTGCCCCGCCGTTGGTAAGACGGCGGGGTGGTTGCTGCCCCGGGAAGGGCAACGAGGGGGAAGTCACTTTTTCTTGCCGCTGATCGCGTCATTCGTATTCTCGAACATCTTGCTCGTGCTGCAGCCGAAAAATTGTCCGGCGAACAGTGCGAGTGCGATGAGGAGAAGGAACGGCATGATGCGCTCGAGCCAAGTCTTGTTCTTCCACATAGCGTAGACCCCCCTATATGCCCAAAGAGCAGCGCGCCTACCGAGGCGCACAACCCTTGGGCTTGTGTCGCCGAAATAGGCCCTATTATTATACAATATTTGTCATATATTGACAATTACAGCGCTTATGGCTCAATCTGCGCCTTTTCGTGAGAATACGGTGAACACGGTCCTCCAGAGGATCCACAGATCCATCATGAGTGACCATTCTTCAATGTACTGGAGATCGAACCGCACTTCCTCGCCGAAGCTCAGATCCGATCTGCCCGACACCTGCGCGAGCCCCGTGAGTCCGGGTTTGACGGCGAACACGCGGCGCTGCTCCAGCGAGTAGCGCGCGACTTCTTCCGGCAGGTGCGGCCGCGGTCCAACAAGCGACATGTCGCCGAGGAACACATTCCAGAGCTGCGGCAGCTCGTCCAACGTCCAGCGGCGGAGGAATTTGCCGACGCGTGTGACGCGCGGGTCGTTGCGCACTTTGAAGAGCGGACCGTCCGTTCGGTGATTGAGCTTCAGCACTTCATCCCGGCGCTTGTCGGCGTCCTGCACCATCGAGCGGAACTTGAGCACGCCCAGCTTGCGCCTCCCCTGCTCGCCCACGCGCTGCGAGACGTAGAACACGGGCAGGCCGCTATCGATGACGATGACGATCGCGATGACGATGAGCAACGGCGAGAGGACGATGAGCGCGGCGCCGCTGATGAGCAGATCGAAGAGACGCTTGGCCACGCGGCCCCAGCCGTCGAGCGGCGTCGGCTGGAAGCGTACCAACGGAAGAAGCCCCAGGCGCTCCACGCGCAGCTGGTGCGGCACATCGGCCAGAACCGGCGGCAGGAAGCCATATCCGAGCTGCTGGCTGCGGCAGTAGTTGATCAGTGCGAGGGTTTCCTCGCTGTCCGGGTTGGGGTCGGTCTGGAGGACCAGATCGACCTCGCGCTGATGCACGAGACGCTTGAGCGCCTCCAGATCCGGGAGGTGCCCGAGGTACCAGTAGTGCTCGTCATGCTCGAGCGTGCCGTGCGCGACAGCCGCGAGCGTCTGGCGTCCGACGGAGACGACGATGCGACGCCCGATGCCCGCGCGGAGGAACGACCGCTGCAGCACCGTGAGCGCCATGCGCCCCAGCGTCACGAAGAACGCAATGAAGAACACGGCGTACAGAAGCAGCGCGCGGGAGAAGAAGAACTCGCGCAGGTAGAGCGAGTACCAGCCGATCACCACCACGAGCCACAGGCCCGTCGTCACGATCACCATGCCGACCTCGCGCCATGCACTGAGCGTGGAGCGCAGGGTGTAGAGGCCGAGCAGCGCGGCGAGCACCGCGAAGAGCACGACGCCCGGCGTGGCGAACGTGGAGAGGTAGCGCCCGAGCGACGGCAGCGCCGAGAGCATGTCCGGGAACTGCTGCCCCGGGATGAGATTGATATTGGCTTGCCGAAGCCGGAAACTCAAAAGCAGCGCGGCGAGCACCGCGAGGGCGTCGAGGGGGACGCGGATGACCCCGAAGATCACCTCGGTCTTCTTCATGCTCATAGTGTACTACCAGGAAGCGGGTACGGGGGGAGAATCGGGAGTGTCCGGCTCGAAAGGTGACCAGATTCTGTCGTGTCCGTAGATAAGCGTGACTACGGCGTGGTAGTGGCGGCGGAAATCCTTTTGCAGATCGAGACTCCACTCCTCCTGTTGCCCCATCGCATTGAGCGCAAGAACGTGTGCGTTGATCCGGGCGACCACGTCTCTATTTTGCGCGGTGATAACATTGGCGAATGCATCGGGCGGAAACACTTCTTCATATCTGCGACAGGGTGACGTGCGCAACACCCCGGCAACGCCCCTCCAGCCATCGAGCTGATAGACGATCGCAAGGCGCACGACCTCGTTGGCGTAATCTTGTGAGAGAGCGTTGGCGCCGAGCTGGGGAAGTCGTTCCAGCATAGTTTGCAACGATACAGCAAAAACGACTCATAGGCAGCTTTATTCAAAAGACAGCGGATTACAGGCTGTCTGTTCTGGCCTGCAGCAGCGTCAGTTCCTGCACCAGCGAATTGTCTTTCCAGAGCGCGAGAACAAGCCGCGCGACGGGGAAAGCGAGCCGCAGGGATTCGCGGATACTCGTCATGTCCGGCGGAGTCTGCCGCAAGGCTGCGCCAATTGCATCGATGAAGAACCGGCACTCGAGAACGGTCAGCTGCCGGTACGCCGCGTCAACTTCCGGTGGAGCAGTCCCTCCAGTCATGTCGTATCCGGCCGTCACTTCTCCTACGGCGGACGCGTGTTTTCTCATGCCTGCAAGATCGGCCCTGCACGCGCCGGTTTCCAGGAATGCGACGGCATTCCCGAGAATTCTCCTGTCGTTCGCGTCAGTAATTGTCTCACCCGCGAGCAATCCATTGAGCGCTGCTGACGTCCCGGCAGTATCGATGGGCTCCGGTTCTTCGTAGATTTTCAGCGGGCCTGCGGGAATATCGGGCACGTCGGGGGTACTCATGGAT
>CAZFBZ010000004.1:7657-39183 GCA_964517345.1 uncultured Candidatus Peribacteria bacterium
ATGGAGCCGCCTCGGGGAATCGAACCCCGGACCTACTCATTACAAGTGAGTTGCTCTACCGCTGAGCTAAGGCGGCGCGGTATCGATGGTTGGGAGAAAGAACAGATTCTGGATCGAGCCTTCTTATTTTCTATCGCCGTGCTCCGCACGGCGGGGCGCTGAGCTAAGGCGGCACGAATGCCAATCGTCGGATGAAAAGAACAGCGTTATCGTAGCAGAATATAGCCAAAATCCTTGTCCAAAATGCCAAAATAAGAGATAATGTGTGTCCCGCTCTTTCTGATGATCGCTGCCGGCTTCGCGCCGGTAGAGGAACGTCCGGGCACCACCGGAACGCTATGCGGGTAACGCCCGCCCGCGCGCACCATATCAAGCAAATACGCGCGAGGACTAGTGCCACAGAGACGAGCCCGGCAACGGGCATGTGAAACGCCCCCGGCTTGAACGGGGGACATCGGACTTCGGTTCGATTTCGGTAAACTCATGGTGGTGCAAGGAGGATTTGGGTGGACGGATCACGCGACGGTTCCCTCGCGCCGATCACCCCTCCGCTCGAGGTGCCGGGCAACCGGCATCCCAGAGAGATGATCATCCGCGCCGCCGCAAGGCGGTGACGACAGAACCCGGCGTATCGAAAGGGCGGGACACAGAAGAGGCTTCGGCCTCTTTTTTGTGTCTGATGCACACGAGGCCTTACTTGGCTGTCCCTGTTGTGTCGAGCGGCAGCGTGACGGAGAAGACCGTGCCGTGGCCTTCCTCGCTGCGGAAGGAGATCGTGCCGCCGAGCTTCTGGATGATCGCGCGGCAGATGTAGAGCCCCAGTCCGCTGCCATCGGTATCGAGATGGCGGACGTTGCGGGCACGGAAGAACTTCTCGAAGACGCGGGGCTGCTCGGAAGCCGGAATGCCCATGCCGTTGTCTTCCACCTCCATGACGGCCAGATTGCCATCGCGGCGCAGACGCACGGTGATGACGGCGCCCGCAGCCGAATATTTGATGGAATTGCCCAGCAGGTTCTGCAGGACGATCTGGAAGAGCGTCGGGTCCGTCAGCGTCCGGAGCGGCGCATCCGGCTTGGCCTGGTTGATCTGGATCTGCTTGGACCGGGCGATGCGGGACCATTCTTCCATCATATCCCCCACCACGGTGCGCAGATCGACTGCAATCGGCGAAGCGATGATGGCTCCGCCTTCCAGACGCGCGACGTGCAGCAGCGCCTCGATGAGGTTCGCCATGCGCGCAGCGCCGGTCTGGAGCTCGGCGATGTAGCCCTGCTGTTCCTCGGACAGTTTCGCTTCGCCCTCGCCCTGCATGAGTTCGAGATACCAGCGGATGGACGAGAGCGGCGTGCGCAGCTGATGCGACGCGAGCGAGATGAATTCGGACTTCATGTAATCGATCTGGCGTTCCTCGGTGATGTCCTGGAACACCGCGATGGCGCCGAGGACCGTGCCCTCATGCACCATTGGCGCGATGGTGATCGTCACGGGCAGCACCGTGCCGTCCGGGCGGACGAGGCTGGCATGCGCGGCAGGATGCGACCGGAACGGCTTCCCCTCAGCCAAAACACGGCTGACCGGATGATCGCCGGGCCCGTACTTGGCGTGGCGTTCCACGAGATCCAGGCACGTCGCGGCGGCTGCGCCGAACATCTGCTCCCACGGCCGCTTGAGCAGGAACAACGCCGAAGGGTTGGCCTCGGTGATGTTGCCCTTGGCATCAATGGCAATCACGCCGTATTCGATCGTATCCAGGATCGCGCGGTCGAGCGCATACTGCGCGCGGAGCTCGCGCGTGCGATCGGCCACTTCTTCCTCCAGATGGTCATAGGTGACGCGCAGGCGTCCGACGAGATCGGCGGCAACGCGATCCAGCGTCTCCACTTCGTCGCCGGAGCGCACGGACTGCGCGAATGCCCAGCGTCCGGGCTGCAGCGTACTCATCTTCTGCGTGAGTTCGGCGAGCGGCGAGGTCAGGCGGCGCGCGAGCAGATACCCGAGGAACGCCGAGAACGCGAGCAGCGCGGCGCCGAGGGCAGCTACCGTACCACCGAGGGCCGTCACACCGGCGAGCACCGTTGCAGCGTCGACTTCGACGACCATGCCCCAGCCTAGGGACGGCAGATAGCGGTGCGCCTCGAAGACGTCGCGGCCCCGCTCATCGCGGGCCCGGCCAAAGCCTTCGCCGCCCTGCACCGCGCGGGTGAGGGGCAGATGGCGGACGAACGTTTCCGTGGCTCCTCCAAGCGAATAACCGTGCACCGCCTCGGCGGCATCGGAATGGTCGAGCAGGACGACTTCCCCTCCCCGCACCACGCCGAGTGACACGCGGCCCGCGCCGTTGAGCGTACCGGTATCGAACAGGCGGGAACGCGTCTCAAATGCATCGTAACGAACGGCGAGGTATCCGCGATCGCCTGGCAGGCGGGCGTACACGTCGGTGGCGCGCCAGCCGTGACGGACGTCGACGACAGGCGCGAGCGACGTCGAGGGAATATCGGTGAAGAGCGGCAGGCTCCGTTCGCCGCGGCTGGTTCGCACGGACCGATCCGGACCGTAGAGTGTCATACCGATGGCGGCGATGCCCTGTGCCTGGAGTTCATCGAGCATGTTGCCGAGCGAATCTCCGGTGCGCGCGGCGGCGAGCGCCGTGGTCTGGCGCGCGCGGGAAAACGCGTCTTCGAGGAGTCCTTCGCGGACATCCGCCATGCCGGCGACCTGATCGATCGTGCGACGGGCGAGGAGCGACTGCGACACGACGAAAGACAGCGTTCCAAGCACCACGATGCAGAGCGCAGTCAGCAGCAGCGTCAGGCGCACGATGCGGCGCAGGATCGACGTGCGGCGCACCGGGAGCGGGAGCGCCCTGGAGACGGCTTGCCGGTGCGGATATCTGTCGGTCACGAATGAAGAGATAATCCAAGTATTATACCACAAAAACAGACCGACAGGTAGCCGCAGGCGCCGCTTCCCTCAGCCGTTTTCGTCAATGCGCTACAGAAAAAAACACCCCCCGTGCGGAGGGTGTTTTCCGTGGCAGGAATCGGATTTAGCGGGTGACCGAGATGTTCGTGGTCTGCTCGGCGCCCGGAGCCGCAACCGTGATGCGTCCGTTCGCGTCCTGAACGATCGTGTAGTTCGTGCCCGTACCGGCGGCCGGAGCCTGGGGGTCGGAGGGGATGCTGACGAGGTAAGCGCCCGTGAGCACGCGGAGGTTCACACCGGCGTTGCACGGAGCGACGCTCGCCTTGCAGATCGTGAGGGCAGTCGTCGTCGGGATGCCCGTCGGCAGCGTGCCGTTGTTATCGATGGCGTACTGGTAGACCGCGTTGAGAATGGTATTCACGTCGCTGCGGCGCTGGGCGTCGCGGGCGTCACCGAGCTGTTTGGTCGGGTTGATCGCGACGATGACGATGGACGCAAGGATCGCAATGATGCCGATGACGAGCAGGAGCTCGATGAGCGTGAAGCCTCGGCGGGAGAGGGAACGGATGTTCATAAAGAAAAGAGAGAATGGGAAGGGAGGGCGGAAAACGCCTCGTCGCCGATTATATCGCTCCCGCGAGAGCATGGATCGCTTTGCGCTTGACGATAAACGTAAAGCTGCGGGGACTCTTTTTCGCAGATGCTGCAAAAAAACCACAGAAGCGACGCATCATCAGCACTCCATCGGAGTGTTGGCGGTGAGACAGGCGCCGACATTGCACACCTGCCATACGTAAGTTCCGCTCGCGCTGCAACCGGGCACCGCACAGCCGCAATCGTCTCCCACGGGCTCATCGGCGGGGAATACTGTGAACGCCGCCTCGAAGGTTTTGGCATAACTTCGGGGCGTCTGCAGACGGATGGCTCGCGAAACGGTGAAGGAGACGAAGACGCTCTGGCGGCTGGCGGACACGGAGGTATTGCGCACCGTAAAATCCTGCACGGCCACCTGGGGAGAACTCAGGGTCTCAAGCACGGTCCGGTGAATCATCACCAAGGCGCCGCTGTTGACGCCGATGATGGTGGGGTTCGTATCGCCCGATCCCGTCTGCACCGCCAGCACCGAACCGGTGCCGTACAGCAAGGGATCGATGATGCGTTCGGCGTGATGCACGCGATAGCCGATATTCTGGAGCAATTGCGTGCCGTTCTGCTCCACGAGTGACACTGTCTGCTGGAGAAGACGATCCTCGGTGGCGGAGAAGAGCAGCGGGAGGATCGCAGCCGAGACGAGCGCGAGCACCGCGATGAAAATGAGCAGCTCGACGAGCGTGGTGCCGGGACGGAGGCGTGCAGGGCGGGTCATGAGCAGAGGGAGAATATGCTGACTTCGCGCCATGTCGCGATGGTGACCGTCGGATAGAGCGTGCGGACGAGGATTTCCAGACGGCGAACCGATTGCCCGCTGCGCCCCTCGGCGCATAGCGTGCGATCGCGATTCCCCGAGCCCCCGATGGACAGCAGGGTGCAGGAGCCGCGGGCAAAGGTGAACGTTTCATCGCCTCCGTACGTCAGGTCGTCGCGCAGTGATCGCAAGGCGCGCTCGATGCACGTTTGCGCGTATTCGAAGGACTGGTCCGACTGCACAACGGTGTTGCCGGTCTGTTCGGATGCGAGACCGAGGAGCACGAGCGAGATTGCCGTCGTCGCCGCGACGGCGCCGATCACCAGCACGCTGATGAGGAAGATGTAGCCGGGGCGGGAGCGGAGGAACGTCATGCGCAGGGACCGGGAGCGGTGCCGGGCTTGAAGATGAGCAGGCTCGTGCGGGTGGGAATAAAGACGCGGTCGCGCACCACGTCATAGAAAAGCCCGCGCGACGGGCCCGTCGTGGAGTTCGCGCTCGCCAGTTCGGGCAGCGATTTGTCGCGAATCTGCACCACCTGGAACATCTTGGGACTGGAATCGGCGCCGAGGAACGCGTAGCAGCCTGTGGGATCGAGGCCGAGGCCGACGATGCTGCCGCTGCCTTCGTGGTACCACGGACCAGGGGAGGGCGGCGGCGATCCCCCACCGTTGTCGAGGTCAAAGAGCACAAATTCCTGGATGCTGCCGCGCTGGCGGCCCATCAGCGCCGACGTTCCGGACACGAGGAGCGAGCGCGTGATCTCGGAACTGGTGATGTTGAAGTCGGTGCCCGTGAAGGCCAACGCTCCGGCGGTATCGGCATCGACCGTGCGCATCTCGGCCGCAGCGTCGGAGGTCCCGAGGTATGCCGCAGTTCCCGTGAGCGCGGCGGCGTTCAGCGTCGCCGTACTGTTGAGCGAGCCGGTATAGCGGATAGCGCTACCCGTGGAGACATCCAGCGCGTAGAGCTCATCATAGAGCGCGTCCTGGCTGGTCGTCACATAGAGCGTGTCACCAAAGAGTGCGAGCGACGTGGCCAGTGACGAGCCTGACAGGTTGTAGGTGGTGCGGAGATCGGAAACCGAGAGTGTCGCAGGAGAGGTGATGTCGTAGGCCTGGATCTCGGCCGTGGAACTGTCAGTGAGCACGTAGAGCGTCTTGCCCTTCACCGCGACGGCCTTGCCCGCGGCTCCGAGGGCAAACGACGCGGCGACGCGCGACGGCGATGCCGTGTTGCTGATATCCAGCACGTAGAGGCCTGCCCCCCCTCCGGAGGTCTCGCTGCCCACGAACGCATAATCTCCCGAGACGGCGACGCCGTTGAAGAACATATTCCCGCCCGGAGCATAGCTCCCCTCTTCGGTGACGGAGGACCAGTCTCCCGTCTGTCGCGTGGTACGCCAGTCGGTCAGTTCGGATTGCAGCACAATGCTCCCCGACCGGTTGAAGCCGTGCTTCCATCTGACGTTTGCAGTCAAAGAGACCCAGTCCGCGGCGAGTTGCGTGACGGAAACCGACGCGAGGTAGGTCCCGGTGAAGACGCTCTGCGTGCCGGAAAATACCCATGTGCCCGCCGGACCGATGGCGATGCCGTGGTCGCCCGCGGTCAGCGACGCGAAGGAGCCGTCGCGGACGGCGCGCGATGCTTCTATCACTCTCCGGGCCGCGTGCATCGCACGGACACGATCGCCCGCCACAACCGTGTTCTGCTGACCATGCAGAAGCGTAAGACCGACGGCACTGATGAACAGTCCGAAAACGGTGATGCCAAGAATGACCTCCAACAGGAGGAAGCCGGGACGACGGCGCGGATGGCGGGGGGTCACGGCTTCCTATGCTACCACCGAGATGGCGATAAAGGCGTCAAAGAAATCAAAGAGGACAAGGATGATCTCCTTGTCCTCTTTTTTACTGCCTTTGTAATTGTGAACGCCTTGGTCGCCTTTTTCAGTTGAAAGACATCAGCAGCACATCGTCCTGGTAGTCGGCCGAGGACGAGGGGATGTTCCCCAGCTCCGCAACGGAGAGAACCTCGCACGAGCCGATGGTGATCGTGCCCGATGCATCGGCCTTCCCCTTGGACACGAGGTAGTTCTTCAAAGAGACCTGGTTCCCAAAGGTCGGAAAATCGGATAGCTGGTCGCCGTTCGTCATAAACAGCACATGGTTGTCTTCGTTCTCGCCAATGTTCGTATCCTCGTTGTTGGAGTCATACGCCTGGTTAAACGCGAGCCAGTTCTGCCTCTTGTACTGTCCGCGGACACGGACGACGACCCGGCTGTTCGCGGCGATCGACACGGTCTTCACATCGGTGCCTGCGGGCTGCACGGCGTTGCCGAAGGCGTTGCCGTTGCCCTTGCAGTTCCCGGAGCCGCCGAAGAGCGTGCTGAATGAAACGCCCTGGTCGGTGCTGTAGCAGACGTGCACCGGGACCTGCGGGCCGCCGGCGCCGAACGTGATCTGGGAGAGCATATTCGTAAACGTCACGGAACTGGCGGTGCTGAGCAGAATATTTCCGCTATCAATGGTGAACTTGGAACAGGAACCCCCTCCCCCGCCGCCTCCCGCGGACGACGCGGCGCTGCTGGCCGCGGATGACGCGGCCGAGGACACCGCACTGCTGGCCGCGGATGAGGCCACCGACGCCGCGGCGCTGCTGGCCGACGGACAGGGGCCGAGCGTGTCGCCGTGTGCCTGGTGCGTGGGCCATGTGGCATCCGGAACAAGCAGCGTCTCGGTGCTGCCGCCACTGAGGTGATGACAGACCGTGAGCGTGTCCCCTTCATTGGCGGCGATCGCCTGCGTATCGACGGCGATGGTCACCTGGATGATGCGCTGGTCGTTGTTGAGCGCGCGCAGGACAATGTTGCCCGTGTCGCTCGGCAGGCCTTCCACCTTGGAGTAAGCGACCTCAAGGATGCCGGACACGGCGATCGTGGAGGGCATGGGATAGATTTCGTCAAATTGTGTGTCGCGCGCGGCATAGGACTCGCCTTTATAAAGAATGCCGGCGGGAACGTAGAAACCCCACTGCGAGTCGCGCTCACCGAGCTGCGAGAGCAGTTTGGCACGGGCGAGACCGTGGGTTGCCTGCTGTGTCGCGTTGTCCAGATCGCTGCGGATCTGATACTCGCGGTACAGCGGGATCGTGAGGGTCGTCACGGCGCCGATGACACCGACCACCACAAGGGCTTCAAGAAGAGCGAACGCGCGTCGTTGCATACGGACGGGGGAAGAAAGGAGAGAGGCTCCGAAGGAGCATTAACACGCATCCTACTACCCATCCAGCGGAGCCGAAGCAGCGCTCGCGCGAAAAGACTTGACCGTCGGGGCCAAGGGTCGTCTTCTGGATCATGTCCTGAACGGCGTCACTGACCGCCGATGTTGCCCACGATCGAGTAGATCGGAACGATGATTGCGAACGCAATCGTCCCCACGAGTCCGCCGATGAAGAGCAGCAGCATCGGCTCCAGGATGACCGGGAGCTTCTGCGCCGTGTCGTTGGCCTTCTTCTCGTAGATGTCCGCAACCTTCATGAGGATCTTGGCGAGCGAACCGGATTTCTCGCCTGTCAGCACCAGCTGCTGCACGGAGATCGGGAGCAATTTGTCGCTGCCGCGGATGACCTGAAACGTCTTGGCAAACGAATCTCCCAGGCTGATGTGCTCGAGCATTTTCGCGTAGAAGTTCTTGTAGGAGACAACCGGCGTGACTTCCACGAGGGACTTAAGCGAGTCGATCAGCGGCACGCCGGCCTGCAGAAGGCCGCCGAGGATGACGCCGAAGCGCGCGATGGTCGCCTCGCGCACCAGCCGTCCGATACCCGGGATCTTGAAGATCATCCACTGCGCGACAACCTTGAGGGGCGTGAATTTGGCGAGAATGATGAGCAGGATGAAACCACCGATGGATCCGGGCACCGCCACGGCGCCGTATTCCGTGAAGAGGTTGGTGAAGGCGATGACCAGTCGCGTCACGAGCGGCAGCGGAACGTTGAGCGAGAAGAGCACGGAGATGAGGTTCGGCAGCACGAACATGCCGAGACCGATGACGATGATGAACATCAGGGTCATCACGATGCCGGGATAGATCATGGCCATCTTCACCTTGGCCTTCAGCGCCTGATCTTTCTCCTGCTGGATGGCGAGATATTCCATGTTCTCCGCAAGGTTTCCGGCCTCCTCGCCGATACGGATGAGCGCGATGGCATGCGGCGAGAAGTAGTGCATGTCGTCCATCGCGCGCCAGAGCGGGCTGCCGTTCTCGACAGCGTCGACGATGCGCTGGATGAGCTTCTTGATGGGGCCGATCTTCGTCTCGAGCTGCAACGTGTGGAGCGAGTCGATCAGCGGCAGGCCGGCATTGAGCATTGTGGCAAGGTTCTGCACGATAGCCTGACGCTGGGCTCCGAGACCGAAGTATTTGATCGCGCCCAGGAATTCCTGAAACGCGCTGACCCGGCGCTTGGGCATTTTCTTGTAGACGATCTCCGGTTCGGGCTTCTTGACCGCGGGCTTGGCGGGGGCGGGGGCCGGAACGGGGGTGGTGGTTTTCGGCGCTTCGGGCACGGGCTTTTTCTGGACGGGCGTGTCGACAGGATGCAGCAGATCCTCGCGCGGGAGGGCGCGTTCCGACGGCGCGGAGGCGTGTTCTTCCTCGTGCGCTTCCTCCGGCTTCGCGACAGACTCCAGCCTGGCAACTTCCTTCTTTGGGGCGGACTCGCCGCCGGATAGCAGCGCGTCCAGGTCCGCGGGTCCCTCCTTTACCTCCTTTATCGCATCGGGCACGATGACCTCTTCCGGCATCACCGGAGCAATCGCGCGTTCAAGAACGGGCGCGACCGGAACCGGAGAGACGGGCGGTTTGGCCGAGCGGGGGCGCGGGGCAAACAAACTGCCGATCAGCGCGAAGAGCCCGCGGGACGCTGTCTTGGGCGCGCGGATGACGGGCGCGGCGGGAGCCGGGGCATCCTCTCCTTCGCGCCAGACACCGTGCTTCTGCGACCTGCCCTCAAGCGCGACGCCCGGACCCTTGGACACCTGCCGGGGAATGGGGACGAACAGTGGCTCTTTGAGGATGTCTTCGAGCTTCTCTTGTGCCACAGGTTTTTGCGCCTCCTCTTTTGTATCGGGCACATGCTCCGCTTCTCCGCTCACGATCTCCCCTTCCGGCTGTGATTCTCCGACAACGACTTCAGCTTCGCCTTCCTCCAGCTCGTCGGCCGTGTCATCCATATCGGTCTCGTCGGCGACGGCTGCGGATCCTCCCCGCAGCACGGCCAACGGCGGCGTGATGCGCAGCAGCGAGGCGGGAATGGGGGCGCCTCTCTGGAGGCGTCCGCTCCGGCGCAGGCGCGCGATGCGGTGAAGGATGCGGCGGCGGCGGCGTTTGCGGCGCGGGGACAGTTCACTCCTGTGCGCGTCTTCATGCGCGTCCGTCTCGTCGGCATTCTGCAAAAACGGCAACAGGCGCTTCAGCATCCCCATCAGCCCCCGGGGGGCCGCGCGGGATTTGGGCGCGCCGGTCTCAGGCTTTTTTGGCTCGTTCATGGGAGGCGAACAGAAGTTCTGGCGGAGCGGCGACGCGCATCAGTTCCTCGATGGTGGTCATGCCGGCCTTCACCTTCTCGAAGCCGTCATCAAAGAGAAGCTTGAGTCCCTGCGAGCGCCCCTGCTCGTTGATCTGGGCGGCGGACGCGCGCTTGGTAATGAGCTCCTGGATCTCGGGCGTGACGACGAGCATTTCGTAGATACCGACGCGGCCGCGGTAGCCGGTGCCGCCGCAAGCCTCGCAACCCTTGCCCTTATAGAGACGGACGTCCTCCTTTTTCATGAAATATTTGTCCGCCCCAGGGAAGAGTTTCTGGGCTTCGTCCAGCGGCAGCGAGTAGCTGTACCGACACTGGGGACAGATGCGACGGATGAGGCGCTGGCCGAGCACGACCTCGAGTGTGGAGGCGAGGAGGAACGGCTCGACGCCCATTTCCAGCAAACGCGGAACCGCAGTGGCGGCGTCGTTTGCGTGGAGCGTCGAGAAGAGAAGGTGGCCCGTGAGTGCGGCGTTGACGGCGATGGATGCGGTCTCGCCGTCGCGGATCTCACCGACGAGGATGATGTTCGGGTCCTGGCGGACGAGGGCGCGCAGACCCTTGGCGAAAGTCAGGCCGCTGTCAGCGTTCACCTGGATGTGGTTGATACCCGGGATCTTGTACTCGACGGGATCCTCGATGGTGGAAATGTTCACGTCGGGGTGGTTGCGCATTTTCAGCAGCGCGTAGAGCGTCGTGGATTTTCCGGCTCCCGTCGGACCGGTCGTGAGGATCATGCCGAACGGCTTGTGAGCGGCGACCTCGATGATCTTGCGGTACTCGTCGGAGAAGCCGAGATCGAGCAGCGTGAGCGTGCGGACGTACTCGGAGAGGAGACGGAGCACGATCTTCTCACCGTCGACAATGGGAACGATGGAGACGCGGATGTCCATCATGCTGCCCGCGCGGGTCTCGTAGCGGATGGCGCCGTCCTGCGCGGCAAAGTGCTCGTCGATCTGCATGTTCGATTCGATCTTGATGCGGTTCACGACACCCTCGTAATACTCCTTGGGAATGCGGCCGGCCTCGTGCATCACGCCGTCGACGCGGAAGCGGACGATGACGATTTTCTCCTGCGGCTCGAAGTGGATGTCGGAGGCGCGCAGCTCGATGGCGTCATTGAAGATTTCGGTGATGATTTCCGGAGCGACCTTGCGCTGTTCGTTGATGATCGCCTGGAAGCGGGTGGCGAGCGGCTTGCGGTAATGCACAAAGAATCCGTCGATGACCGCGCGCGGCGCGTAGACCAGTTTGATCTTGCCGGCGAAGGCTTTGTCCTCGGCCGGCTTGGCGCCGAAACCGAAACGCGGCACCGACGCCGTTTTGCGGCTGGCATACCTCTTGTTGGCGGCGTCTTCCTTATCGGGGAAGCGGCCCGCCTTGGCATCGATGTTCAGACGCACGGCCTCCTCCAGAAGCGGATTGCTCGGGTCGGCGGTGGCGACGGTAATGGAATTCGCGTCACGGGCGACGACAACGGCGAGGTACGACCGTGCGATCTCTTCCGGCAGGGCCGAGACGAGCTCGGGCGTGGGCGGGGCGGCCTTGGAATCCAGGAACGGCAGCTTGAAATGTTCGGCGATGGCGCTCTCGAACAGATCCTGCGTGAGCAGGCCCGCCTCGATCAGGACGGCTTTCAGCGGCACGTTCCGCTGGGCGGATTCGGCGGTGGACTTCTCGAGTTCCTCGGCACTCAGATAGCTCTGTTCCACGAGGATTTTCCCGAGATCGGCGTCTTTGATCGGCATGGGTGTTTGTAAGAAAAGCGGATCACTGGGCTCACATGAGCTCTTTGACTTTGGCGACGATGTCGACGATGGGCGTGTTGGCTTTGACGAAGTATTCCTTCACACCGAGCGCGGCGGCCTTGGCGCGGTCTTCGTCCTGACCGAGGTTGCTCAGCACGATGGCCGGCGTGTTGATGCCCTTGTCCCGGATGGTCTTGAGCAACGTGAAACCATCGAGCTCGGGCATGATCAGATCCAGGAGAATCAGGGAAAAATCGCCCTTTGAAGCCTGTTCCAGACCCTGCGAGCCCGTCAGCGCGACCGTGACGTCATAGCCCTCGCGGGTCATCTTCAATTCGAGGGCATGCGCGAGGGGACGCTCGTCCTCCACGATGAGAAGGCGCTTCTTGCCGCTCGGGGCGGCTTTGGCTGCGGCGTCCTGTTTAGGCATAAACTGCGTCTTGATGAGGAAAGTAATCTGTTCAGTATAGCAGAAAAAGCCGCATGGCGGAAGCTCGTCTGCGGGCTTTTCCCCTGGAGAAAGACCTGTTTTGACCGTCCGGGAGGCCTTCCCCTCCCGCGTCTCTCCGCTACACTCCCCCGTGCCATGAAGAAGCGAGCTCTGCTCTCCGTGTCGGACAAAACCGGCATCGCGGATGTCGCCAGGCGCCTCGTCGCGCTCGGGTACGAGATCGTATCGACCGGCGGCACGCAGAAGATGCTGAAGGCTGAAGGTATTCCAGTGACCGCAGTGGAGGACGTGACAGGGTTCCCCGAGTGTTTCGACGGACGCGTGAAGACGATGCATCCGCTCCTGATGGGCGGCGTGCTGATGCGCCCGGAGAACGCGGCGCACGCGGAGCAGGCGAAGAAGCTGAAGATCGAACCGATCAACGTGGTGATTGTGAATTTGTATCCGTTCAAGAAGACGATGGAGGACACGACGAAGTCGCGCGCCGAGATCATCGAGCAGATCGACATCGGCGGACCCACGCTGCTGCGGAGCGCCGCGAAGAATCACGAGAGCGTGACGGTCATGTGCGACGCCGCGGATTACGCGCGCGTCCTGGAGCAGATGGAGGCGGGCGGCACCTCGCCCGAGCTGCGCGCCGAGCTCGCGGCGAAGGTCTTCCTGCACACCGCCGCCTACGACGCGATAATCACGGAATGGCTGAGTGAAGGGAAAAACACCGGAGTGATCCTGACGAAAGGCGTCCAGCTGCGGTACGGCGAAAACCCGCATCAGTGGGGAAATTTCTTTGAGATCGTCTCCGGGTTCGGCATGCGGACGCAGAACGAATCCGTCCCCGGGTCTCCGCCACGCAATCCGATGCCATGGAGAAAGCTGCAGGGAAAAGAATTGAGCTATCTGAACATTCTCGATGCGGACGGAGCTTGGACCGCGGTGAAGGAATTCACGGAGCCGACGGCGGTGTTCGTGAAGCATGCCAACCCGTCGGGCATCGCGTCGCACGAGATGATTGAAGAGGCGTTCCAGCGCGCCTACGACGCGGACCGTCTCTCGGCGTTCGGCGTCATCATCGCCATCAACAGACCGTGCTCCGAGGCGATCGCAAAAAAAATCATCGATCAGAAAATATTCGTCGAGGTGATCATCGCTCCGTCCTATGCGCCGGGCGCAGTGGAAATCCTCAGCCAGAAGCCGAATATCCGCGTCATCGAGAATACCGACGTGCAGATGAACGAGTATACGAATTACCGGACGAGCTTCGGCGGCATGTTGCTGCAGAATCCCGACAACCGCATCATCACGGCGAAAGATCTGAAGACGGTGACGAAGCTCGCGCCGACGGCAAAGCAGATTGAAGACATGCTCTTTGCCTGGACCGCAGTGAAGTACGCCAAATCCAACGCCATCGTGTTTGCGAAAGACCGCGTGACCGTCGGTATCGGTTGCGGGCAGACGAGCCGGGTGGATTCCACGTGGATCGCGGCGCGGAGGGCGGGTGAACGCGCACAGGGCGCGGTGATGGCCAGCGACGCGTTCTTCCCCTTCCCGGATTCTGTTGAAGAAGCTGCCAAACACGGCATCGCGGCAGTCATCCAGCCGGGCGGCTCCATCCGCGATAAAGAGGTATTTGCGAAAGCCGATGACCTGGGCATCGCCATGGTCACAACTGGAGTGAGAGCATTCCGCCACTGAGCGCGCTACGCGCAACTGCGCGCGGAGGAGAGCTGCGCTACGCTGGCGTCCATGTCCGTGATCGACAGACTCGTCGCGCTTTCGCGGCGGACGTGGAAGATCCGGCGGAGCCGGCTCTCCGCGGGTCCGTCATGGGTACGTGCAGTGGCCCGTGAAGAGATCCTGTGCGTGCTGCTGTTGGTCGTCCGGACAATCGATTTCCTCCGCCACTTCGGAGAATCGATCGGTTTCGACACGGAACCGTACCTGGAAGTCATGCGCGCGATCTCCTGGTCCAATCCGTCCCTCGGTGTGCGGGAATTCTTCTTCAGTTACCATCCGCCGCTGAATTTCCTGCTCGCCAAAAGCCTCCTGGTCCTGGGTTTCGATGAAGTCCGCTGCATCCAGCTCGTGGCATTCGCCGCGGGTATCGGCAGCTTTTTCCTGCTCCGCGGGGCGCTGAAACACCTGAAGCTCCTGCAGTATCCGGCGGGACTGGCGTTCCTGTACATCACCAGCGCGATCCCGCTGCAATTTTATCTCCAGCACAGCATCAATATGGATGCCACGCTGGTGTTCTGGGGCGCGCTCATACTCTATTGCTCAGCAGCGCTCTTCGCGCCCGGGAAGGCCAGGCTGGTACGAACCACGCTCCTGCTGTCTGCGGGCATCATCGCGGCGATCGCACTGGGACTGTACTCGCGTTTCACCATGGTGCTACTCGTGCCCGTGCCGCTCGTAGCGGCAGTACTGCTCGCGCGTCCCGGCGAGCGCCTCCGCCGGTCGGCGGGTGCGCTGCTGCTCTGCGCCGCCGGGATGGCGCTCATCTTTCCGTACTACCAGCACCGCTACTACCGGACGGAAGGCACGCTTTTCCCGGTCAACACCGAATGGCTTGCCCAAGACGAACTTACACAGAAGCGCTCCAAGCGAGACCAGGATCCGGCCGCATACGTGACGCGGATGTTCCTCCCCTCTCCATTGCATCTCCAGCACGGCATCACCGTGCGCGATTACGACATGCCACGCATGCTCGATGTGTGGCGTGATTTCTGGATCCGCGAAGGCGTCTTCTTCATGGAACCGTCCGTAATCACGGAAACAATCGGCATCGTGCTCCTCGTCGTGTCGACGGTGCTCTGCCTCCACGGTCTTCTGGTATTCCTGTGGGGACAGCGACGGCGCCCGGAGTGGCGTGCGTTTGGATGGATTCTCCTGACAATCGGCGCCGCGTTCGCTCTCGCCATGGTCCGCCTCTGCTATCTCTATCCGGCTTTCGGTTCTTCCAAAGGCGTGTATGTCGCGCCTCTCCTGTGGCCGGTTGCCTATCTGCTCGCCGAATCCCTGACGGCTCTTCCGCATTCACCCTTCGGAGCGGCGGAAAAGAACCACTGGTCGCGCCTCGCCCTGAGCGTCTTTCTGGCACTGTTTATCGGCATGCAGGTCATGTTTCCGGCTTACTGACGCCATCCGTCTAAAAACCCCCAAAACTCCAGAAAACTAAGAGGGATCTGGGAATCTGACCCCCTGGAGCATAGACAGGAAAGTGATATTCCATACTCTATTTTTTAACCAGTCAAATTCGGCTGGCCATGCTCTCTCACACCGTCGCCCCGGAGGAACGTGCCTTGGACAAACAGCTCGACGGCAGCAATGGGATCTTCGGCTTGGTTGCGTTCAGCATCATGTGGATCGGTATCAGCATGCTGGCGGTGTTTGGCGGACTGACGGCGCTCGTCGCGCTCGTCACCCCGCTGACCCTGGACCAGGTGCTCCAGGGTTCCGGCATCGTACTGATGTTCGCGCTGATGATCTCGATCATCGGCGGCGCACTCACGCTGATCGCTTGGTGCCGAAAAAACTAGACCGCCATCAGCTGCTGACGATCATCGACCTCATCACCGTCGTGGTCCTCATCGTCGGTCTGCTGGTGGCCAGCTGTTGCGTCAGTCCGCTCATCTGGCTGTCCCTCGTGCTGTGCGGACCTGACGCACAAGCGTTGGGAGGCACAGTGACCGTAATCGGACTGATGATTGCCCTGCTGCCGTTGCCGTGGCTCCTGATCCGGTGGCTCCTCTGGCCGCGATCGTGAGCGAGACGACCTGTCCCCCCTGGGCCAGGTCGTTTTTTGTTACAGGCTGCGGCGTCCCGCCAGTGCCTCGCGCAGCGTCACCTGATCGGCGAATTCAATATCCGCACCCATCGGGAGGCCGTGGGCGAGGCGCGTGATCACGGGCACGCGGTCCTTGAGCTGCTGGCGGATGTAGTTGGCGGTCGCTTCGCCTTCGACATCCGGGTTCGTGGCGATGATGAGCTCGCGCACTGAGCCGTCCGCGGCGCGGGTGATGAGTTCCTTGAGGCGCAGCTGTTCCGGGCCCATGCCGTCGATAGGCGAAAGCACGCCGTGGAGCACATGATAGAGGCCTTTGTAGGAGGTTTTCTCAAACGCGACGACTTCCAGCGGATCCTCGACGACGAGCACGGTGGTCGCATCGCGCGCGGGATCGGCGCAGATCGCACAGAGCTCTTCCAGCGTCACCATCTGACAGATGCGGCAGTACTTGAGCTCACGCTTGAGATCGATGAGCGCCGCGCCGAGCTTCTCGGGGGAGGCTTTGGCGCTCCGCAGCAGGTGGAACGTCAGGCGCTCGGCGGATTTGGGCCCGATGCCGGGTAGCTTGCTGAATTCCTCGATGGCCTTCTGGATGGGGGCGGGCAGGAGAGACACGGGAGGGAGGATAGCGAACGAGATGAACACGACGAATGTTTCTTTGCGCCTTTTACTCATTGCGCCGTTCGCGCACCTGCCTGCTCGTCTCGCGGTCTTTGATCCGCGCGCGCTTGTCGAACTTCTTGCGGCCGCGTCCGAGCCCGAGCAGCACCTTGATGTACTTGCCGACCCGCACTTCCAGCGGCACGACGCTGATGCCTTTTTCTTCCAGAGCGCGGCGCATCTTCGCCGCTTCACGCGCGTTGAGCAGCAGCACGCGGTCGCGCAGTTCTTTGTGATCCGCATCCGCCGCGGGCGGGTATGGCGAAATCTTCGCGTTCTTCAGCTGCGCGACGTCGCCCAAAAAGGAGACGTAGGAGCCCGCGAGATGCACATGGCCAGCCCGGCAGGACTTCACTTCAGGGCCGGTCAGCATGATTCCGGCCTCGAGGGTTTCGATGATCTCGAAATCGAAACGGGCTTTGCGGTTCTGGGCGACAACCTTCATGGGCCTAGAATAGGCTTCCAAAGCCACTTTTCCCACTGGGAGCTTCCCGGGAAAGTATTTGACAAATATGTCAATTGGGTTAAAATTACCCTGTCAGATGCGAATTTCTCTCCCCTGTCCCCCGCCCTCTGAATCCAAGAGATGAGGTCGGAAGTCAGGGGAGGCGACGCTCTCCCTGTGAGACGCGATAAAAGCGTCTGACACAACTCTGGGCCTTCGCCCATCTAGTATGGCCGAAGGCCCTACTTTTTGTGTGCGCAAAAAAATCCGATGAAGAACGTCATGGTTCGACTACGCTCACCATGACAAGACTGTGTCATCCTGAGCGTCGTCGAAGGACGACGCAGTCAGACGTGGTGTGCGACATCAACCCCCCATCAACATCCTCACGATATCCGTCCCGCAGAAGACCGCGATGATCGCCCCGAACGCGAGGAACGGACCAAAGGGCACGGCGGTGTCTCCATGCGCGCGACGCCGCGCGAGCAGCCACACTGCATAGACGGCGCCCGTGACGTAGGCAATGCCGAGCGCCACAAGCAACAGACCGGTATCCGCAAGGAGCGCTCCGATACCCGCCGCGAGCAGAATGTCTCCGCTGCCCGTCCAGCGTCCGCGGCTGACAATCCACTGAATGCCGAAGAACGCGATCCCGAGGAGCACGGGCGTGACGGGGAACGATCCGAGGAGCAGCGCATGGGAAAGAGCGAGACCGAGGAACGGCATCGTGAACGCGTCAGGGAGCAGGCCTGTACGCGCGTCGGTGACGGCCATGACGAGCAGCAGCCAGAGACACAGTGCAAGCAGCAGGCCAGACGCCAGATCGAACCCCGAATGCGATATCGCCAGAACGAAGAGTATGCCGGACGCGAGTTCGACGAGCGGGTATTGAATGGAGAGACGCACACGGCACTTGCTGCACTGTCCGCGGAGAATCAGATAACTGAGAACCGGGATGAGTTCGGGGAATGTGATCGTTTTGCCGCAGCCGGGACACTTCGAACGGCCGCCGATGCTCTTCCCTGCTGGCACGCGGAAGATGAGGACATTGCCGAAGCTGCCGAAGGTCAGACCCAGCAGGAAGAAGAGGATGGCGAGCGGACCGTTCGGGGTCATGTCCTCCATCATACGTGAAGCTCGCTCATCTCACGATCATGCTCTGTTTCCGTAAATCCGCTGCATCCATGCGCAACCCGACGAAGCTCTGCGAAGTCGGGTCATCTCCGGTCCGGCACCTCACTGCTTGTCCGCGAGCAGGCGGGAGGCAATCTCCTTCGCGCGCTCGACGATCAGATCCTGGCGTTCCTCACGCTCGGCATCACTGTATTCCGGTGCCGACCCGTGCAGCGCGCGCACGGTCGAATCCATAAAGGAGATGACGGGCGGGGCGACCACGGTGTAGACGCCATACAACACCAGCGCGATCGTGCTACCCACGACGGCGCCGGAGAGTTGTTTGACGAGCGGGTGAGAGAGGAAATTTTTCATGTGTGTGTATCGGGACAGTATAGCACAAAAATGCCCTTCCGACCACCCCGCCCGACACGCTCATGAGAGGCGCCGCAGGCTGCTTTTGTGCGTCTCCGGCTGGAATGCCGCGACCCGCTCGACGGGGCACGGCAGGTCGTCATCGGTCACGCCGGGTGGGAGGCGTTGGTCATATCCGAGGAGGATGAGATCCGGGCGGACCGCGCGCACAGGCGCGAGAAAATCCGTGTCATCGCCGAGAATCACCTCCGCCTCCGGGAACGCCCGACGGACGGCGGCGATGCGCTCGGTTTCCGGCTGCTCGGTAGGGCGCCCCTTGATGCGCAGGACGTTCGCGTCTCGTGCGATAACGACCGTCACGTCGCCACGGCGCTTCGCCGCCTCGAAGACGAAGAGATGGCCGGGATGGAGCAGATCGAACGTGCCGAAAATCAGAACGCGCATGGAGGCGGATCATAGCAGAGGAACGGCTGCGGACATGGCTAAAGACAGTGGGGGGCCAGGAAGCGAACCTCCCTCCCCCCGTTTGCCGTTCTTTTCGTGGTCCGATTAAGCGACAAGTTTCGGAACGAAACTTGTCGCTTAATCGTTACGACGGAGCGTTATCTAGAGTGCGGACCGAGCTCGCGAAGGGCCGAACCTAGATTAAACGCTCTGTCGTAAAAGCCCGCCGGACCAGGCCGGGGGCCTGTAACCCCTCACCGCAGGAACTCCTACGGTTGATAACGGAGTTCGGAGCCAGGATGTGACTCCCGACACCGAGGCTCTTTCGAGCCTTAGCAAAAGAACGGAGACCCGGAGTTTTGCTGAAAAAAATATGAAGTCAAGGATAAGGGTGTGGGGAGAAGAGAAGCGAACCTCTCTCCTCCCCAACAGTGCTTCGTTCCTTTCGTGGTCCCGTTATTTCGGCCGAGGTCGAAATAACGGCCACCAGGACGCGTAGTGTTGAGTGCGGCCCGAGCTCGCGAAGGGCCGAACCAACAACGTACGTGGCCTGAGTGGAGGCGCCCCGGACCAGGCCGGAGGCCTGTACCCCCTCACCGCAGGATTCCTGCGGTTGATAACGGAGGTCGCCATCGGGATTGCTCCCGATGCCGAGGCCCTTTCGGGCCTTAGCAAAAGAACGAAGGTGCGCAGTGTCTCGCAACCGCGGATGAAGTCAAGAAATGCATGGAAAAGGGGCCAAGAGAATTGAATCTCCTGGCCCCCGTCAGTGCTTCGCTCCTTTCGTGGTCCTGTTTTTCACAACGGAGTTGTGAAAAACAGTCACGTGACATCGAAGGTGCAGTTGCGGCACGAGCCTGCGAGGGCCGAAACACTACCGCACGATGTCACGATGAAGGCGCCCCGGACCAGGCCGGAGGCCTGTACCCCCTCACCGCAGGATTCCTGCGGTTGATAACGGAGGTCGCCATCGGGATTGCTCCCGATGCCGAGGCCCTTTCGGGCCTTAGCAAAAGAACGAAGACGCGGATCATCGGAAGAGGCAGCACGGACATCAAGCAACTGATGCGCGCTGTCGCATTTAGTGAGAATTACCCGAAAAAAAGACGCCACGAAAAGAGTTTCTTGACCAGAGGAAGACGGGCAGTAGGATTCAGCTCTTCATTACCATGGCGCGCAATTTAAGCCCGCTCCCGCATCGGCACCCCAGCAATGAGACGCTCGAGCTGATGGCGCGTCTCACGCGCACTCCCTTCACCCAACCGTGGGAGGCTCCTGGCACCATCCTGCATCTGGCTGAAACGCTGCATCATGCGCCTGACGGACTCTATAACACCTGGCAGATCGATAAGGGGAACGGCAGGACGCGAGAAATCAACGAGCCCACGGAGCTGCTGAAGGGCGTCCAGGGCCAGCTCTGCAATCTGTTCGGGCACGCCTGGCTGCCGCCGGGCGTCTGCGGCTTCGCCATCGACAACAGCGCGCAGAAAGGATTGCGCTGGGGCGTGAACCGCTTCCAGGAGCGATGCAGCCGCAACGTGCAGACAGGAAATGAAAATACCCGGAGCCGACTCGAGGCTGTGCTTGGCTGGGACATCCGCGACTTCTTCCCCAGCACCACCCAGGACCAAGTCGAAGCTGCGCTGCGCGACCATTTCTTCAAGCGCATTCTGCACGAATGGGGCAACGGACCGCGGCTCGCCAAAGAAGCCGTCGACCGCCTCGCGAGCTTGTGCGCCTGTCTCTGCTGCTACAAAGGCCGGCTGCCGCAGGGCGCCCCTACAAGTCCCCCGCTCGCCAATCTGGTGGGCGCCAGCTTCGACTGGCCGATCATCCGTCACCTCGGCAACCGGGGCGTCTATATGCGGTACGCCGATGACATTGTCATGCTCCTGTCCGAGCAACTCGACGACAAAGACATGAAAGCAATGGGCGGCATGATCGGCTCGAATGGCTACCGGATCGCGCACGAGAAAACCCTGTACGAAACCACGCGGCGGAAGAACCAGCGATTCGCGGGTATCTGGGGCATGGACCTGATCACGGAAGATACGGACAACGGACAGGATCTTTGGTTCAAGATCCCCCCCGATACGGAGGAGATGTGGCGGAGGGAAATGGAGGCCGTGATGGGCGCCGCCGATCTTCCGCGAAGCAGCAAGGAGTTTATGCAGGACCCCCGCGTCGCCCGTGTGCTCGGAGGCCTCGGCTACGTGTACCACGTCACGCGCTACGGCCGCCGCACCCCGCTCGAAGGCAGAGAGCTTCTGCTCCCCCGCGAGCTGGCCAAAACCTGGGCGCGCTTCCAGCGGAGGTTTGAGAACCGGCTGCCAGCGAACCACGTCAACTGGTTTATGCTGCAAGGACCGACCTTCGTTGAACGGACGCAGGAGCGTCCCGTCACCGAAGCGGAGTTCGACCAGCGCCTGTCGGACTACGGCGGCAATGGCGCAGCGGCGTTCCTGGCTGATGTGGCCGTAGAACTGCAGCGACTCCGCGACACGTACAACCAAACGGACGGCGACGGGGTGATGTGCAACGGTGATGACTACCCCACCACCGAAGTCACCGAAACCACGACCGCACTCACGCGGGCCCTCCCCGGACTGCGCGATACGGAACGTGAAGAGGCGGTCAACCGCCTCGTCCGTCTTTATGCAGCTTTCGCGCGCGGAATGATGCAGGCACAGATGCCCGGCTTCGGCTTCGCGAATCAAGACACGCTGCTGCCCGCCGATTGCCTCCGCGCCTGGAACGACCTGCTGGACAGGGTCGACACGACAATGGGCGCGGCAACACGCCAGACACTGTCGGATCTGTTCGCGGGCACGGAAGTGGATATCGTCATCGAACAGCGTGACCCGCCGCGTCAGGATCCGTACCGGGAGCATCTTCATCTGTACGGCTGGGATACCCGCCAGCCCCGGCACGGTCGCCGTCGCCGTCCGTAATTGCTTCGTTTTTTCTTTTTCTCTTCGCATCATGGCTCCCACGGAAACACTGAACGCCGATCTGCGCCTCCTGCTGGAGGAAGACCCGGTCGCAGCCGCCCTGCAGGTTCCCAGCCTCGCGCCGGAGGTGCGCGCCACGCTGGACGGCAAAGGCCGCAGGCAGGAACTGCCGCGCCCGATGGACATGTTGCTGGCAGACGTGCGGCGGCTGGTGGGCCGGCATATTTCGCTGACCGCGCTGCTCCAGTCCACCGCCGAAACACAGCAGCAGGGCCCGGAGTGCCCCCGGGAAGTGGTTCCGCGGATCCAGGGGATGCTCGCGGATAACCGCCGGGAGCTCATGGCGGTGATAAAGCGCTTCGGTGCACCGCTGGAGACGGGTTCGCGGCAGCGGCGAGAGTTCCTGCACGTGCCGACCCTGGGCAATGCGCACGATGAACGCGAGCTCGTGGACACGACATACGCGAATTTCGCCCTGCTCCGTCAGCGCGACCGCGAGCTGCGCGCCAGCTCGTCGGAAACCGCCGACGCCCTCCGGACCTTTGCTGCTGCGCAGCGGCTGGACAATCTGCCCGGCATGGGACAGATCATGACTGATCTCACGTTCCAGCATCCCGAAACGGAGAGCCGCCAGACGCGCCTGAACCGCCAGATGCGCGTGTGCTGGAATGACGCGGGAGTGCGCATCGCCTGGGAGCGCATGCAACACATGAAATGGATACGTGATCTGGATCAGGGGCATCGGGTGCTGGAATCCGGATGGTCGATCCACCTGCTCAATCGCATGTACGAGGAATGGAAGAAGAATCGCGGCCGCAAGAGCGCGGGCATCGCGCTCATCGGCCCCGCCGGCTTCGGCAAGACAGAGCTGCTTATGTACTTCTACCGTGAATTGTTGGGTATCGAGCCCCTCGTCGCCGCCGTGGACCGGTCTATGGGTTCCTTCACGCTCATCGCGCGCCCGGTGCTCGGCGACGAGGAACAGCCCGCGGAACCGCTGATCGCGTACATCCGGGACATGACACATCCCCAGCTCGTGCAGTTCGTCCAGACACATCGGGAGCTCTGTGCGTCCATCGGCGTCACCCCGGATCAGATCCTGCGGGCCAACTACACCCGGCGCATCGCCACGGCCAAGGAAGCCATCGTCGGGGCACTGCACTCGCATCGGCAGAAAGAGCTTGCGACGGCCCTCACGACGCTGCAGGCCGGGCAGGGGCTGCAGGGCAGCCGCGGCTATCATCATCACATCGTCTTGCAGGCCCTCTACCGCAACGGCCGGGGCTGCGCGCTGCTTGTCGACGAGTTCTTTGCCCTCTCCGACTTCAACGCGTTCCACTACCTGCTGGAGAACGCGATTCCCGCCACCGATGAGGAGGCCGGCCCCACGCCGCCCACGGAATGGACGGGCAAACCGGTAAGAGGCTGGTGGTTCGAGCCGATTACCACCCGGTGGTACCGCGTCGGACCGGACTTCAGCTTCAACATCACGGGCAACGTGGGCACGGAGCGCAACCAGCTGCTCACAAACCCTGTGGCCAGCCGCTTCGGGACCGCTCTCATCACTGTCCCGACACCGGAGTACGACACCGAGCGCATGTTCGACGATCTCGCCCGGTCGGTCGTCTGCCCGCGCCTATGCGACAAGGAGACCGGTCAGTTCCAGCTGGATGATGCCGTCGCGTACCGCCTCCACTTTCTCATCACCAAAGTCATCCCCCACATCCTCGCCGACCTCGATCGCCGGTCGCGCGTGGGAGGACAGATGAATATTCCGCCGATCTCCATCCGCACTCTGGAAGATCTCGCGCTGCTGATACGCCCCACCGAACGCGGCCGCTCGCCGGTGGACCTGTACGAAGCCGTCTGGCGCACGCTGATCCAGCCGTTCGCCACGACGCAGTACATGCAATCGCTGGAAGTGATCGTGGCCTGGCTACTCATGGCCGGCTTCCTTCCAAGCAAGGATTCATCGACAGACGTGCGCGGCGGCGAACGCCGTGCAGCGAATTTTGAGGAGCGCCTGCAACGCATTTTCCCGGAGGGGAACCTCCGCCGCGTCCAGCAGATGAAAGACCAGCTCTCCACCACCGGCGGCACCCAAGCCCAGACGACCAGCGGGGCCGACGTAGAGGACGTGCAGTTCCGGGAGGCGGTCTACACGACCTCCGACAAGATCTACGAAGGAAAGTGCGCCGTCTGCAACGTGGGGCACTGTCCGTTCCACGGAGGCGTCTCCAAGGAATACGCGGAGCGTCTGGAACAAATCGATGACATCGGGCGCATCGGTGTCACGCCCGAGATTCTCGACCACCTCGCCAGAGAGCAACAGGTGTCTCTCGGCGAGCAGAACTGGGACCGCTTCCTTGCGATCTACCTGAATACCGACGCCGCCCATGCGTTGCGCAGCGTGCCGCCGGCTCTCAACGGGCACCTCGCGGGTCTCGTGGCCGAGTGCGGCGAGCATCCGGAGCGCGCGGCCGAGATCGTTCCGTTGCTCCAGGGCTGCATTGATCGCGGCCTGCTCGCTTCGGGCGCGTGCAATGCGGCCTGGCAGACTGCAGTCACGACTCATTGGACGCAGCGCCTCGCTGCGGCCTGCACAGAACTCCGGAATCTGGGCACTATCGTCAATGCCGGCACAACGCGGGAGACCGAGCGGCTGATGACCAACGAGATTCTTCCTGGCACGCAAGTGATCGCCTGCCTTCAGGCGATGGATGGCGAACACCGCCTGGAACCCGACCTATCGGAAGATCTGGCAAACGTCGTACTGCCCCGGGGGAATGCGGCCGTGCTTGCCGGACTCCACCGGCTGCGCACGAACAACGACAGGCTGCGCGGACAGGTGATCGCGGCGGTCCCCGCGCAACGCGGAACGCTGGCGCGTGAACTGGCCGTCGCCCGAGACGCGCTCGCCGGCTCGCAGCGCGACAACGGCCCCCGCCAGCGCGCGGAAGGTCCGTTGCCGGACGGACTCTCCCCCCTCGAGCGCATCTACGGCCCTCTCTCTCGCGCGCTCGCGGTCGCCCGGGATCTGGTAACTCTCGGCGCCGTTGAAGGCGACGAGCTGGATGAATTGACAGGATTCGCACGCGGCCTCATCCGCGATGGATTCGCGGAGAACGCCCCGCAGGCGGTACTGCCGTATGTGCGGACGCTCGCGGCAGTCGCCGATCTGCAGAACACCCGCCTCAGCGAGGCTCTGGCCTATTTCACGCGCCCGGTGCAGGTCCCCCTCCCGCCCGCCCGCAAATTCTGACCACGCATGGACACACCGTCCCACGATCTGCCCGATCTGCCCGATCATCCGGACGACCCGCGCCAGCCGCGGCGCATGGCAGACCTGTTCAGCCCGTTCCAGGTGGTCTGGCTGGAAGCGGTCTGCGGACACGCGGACTTCGCCCTCCGGCCACATCCCAACGTGCAACCGGGCGAGTCGGGATTCGCCACGCTCATCGGCGAGGGTGCCGAGCCCGTTATCTACTACCATCCGACCACTGTCCATACGATGGAGCGCATCCGCGTATGGGCGCTGATGGTGCACGAGCTGGGGCACCACAACAAACGCGTGGTGGCGTTCCAGAATTCCTGCAACCGCTTTACGCAGTCGTGCATCAATGCACTCCCGCCGGTGCTGGCGCGGCGGCGCAAGATCGTCCACACCTGCATGAACATCCTGGCGGATATTCTCCTGGAGGATTGTTGCAGCCGCCACGTCCCGACGGACGACACCTACCGCACGGCGCTCCGGCATAACCGCGCGGTCATGATGCTGGAAGACGCCCCACGCGCGGAGGAGCGCCTCGCCGCCTACGAAGCCTCGGGGCGCAAGACGTTCCCGTGGGACCAGGAGGAATTGGGGAAGACGCCCCCCTACGCGCAGCTGATGAATCTCTCGCTCATCGCGCCTTTCTACGACCTGCCGCCGCCAGATTGGGTCCATCCCCTGGTCGCAGGCATGTACGAGCGGTTCAACCGCCTCTTCTCCGAACTGCGAGCCGATGACGGTTTCGCCGCGAAGGGCCATCTGCTGCTGGAGTACGTGCAGAAGATGCTCCTGCCGCTCATCCGGCTCGCGATGCAGGAGATCAGTGACGGCGACGGTGACGCGCAGTCGCTGCTGGACCAGTACGGCGAGCTCAGCGACAAGATCGACAAGGAGTCCGATGAAGCCGACCGCAAGACCGCCCCGGGACGCGAACCGCAACAGAGCGACAAAAAGCAAGACGAGCGTCCGGACGCCGACGAGGGCGAGCCGCGCGACGCCCGCGCGGAGGAGATCCGCGAGCGCATCGCGCGCGAACGGCGGTCACTGGAAGAACTGCTGGCCCGGGAGGAAGAGCTCCGCCGGCTGGAGATCGAACAGGGTGCCGGCAGGCTCGGCATCAAGAAACAGACCTACGTGCGGTTCCAGCGGACCTGCGAGGACTACGCCGAACAGCGCCGCCTGCTGACCGAAACGCTGTCGTACTTCGTTCTCCGGGATCTGGAACGCAAGACTGAATTCCACCGCCGCGGGGGATTCATGGTGGTTCCGGGCCGTGAACTGGAGACACGCTTCCGCATGGCCGCCGGCGACTTGAACCCGGACACGACCATCAACGAGCGCGACACCCGCTGGCCGCGCCGCGCGCAGCTCGCCTCGCTGGTCGACGTCTCAGGAAGCATGATCGCCCACCTCGACGGCACGCTGGGGTACTACACGGTGCTCAGTTCGGCCGCCATGCACGTGCAGAACGAACTGCAGATGAACGCACACAAATACGACATTCCCCCTGGCTGGCCGCCGCCGCTCTCCGCGGAAGTCATCGTGTTCGATGATCTCCCCGAGGTGGTCCTGCCCCTCACGGAGGACATCACCGAACAGGCGCTGGCGCGCGGATACGAGCATATTCTCGAACGCACGCTGCGGGGCGGCGGCACGAACGACAGTCAGGCACTGCGCTTCATGCACGGCCGGCTCCAGCAGGGCGACCCGTACACCATCAAGATCCTCTCCATGCTCACGGACGGTCAGGGCAACAGCGATCGTCTGGCACCGGTCCTCGACCAGATCCAGGACGATCCGAGCATCTTCCTCATTGTCACGGCGGTCGGGCCCGAGGGCGAAGCCATCGTGCGCAGCTACGTGAACCGCTTCCGGCCCGCGTCCGCGTTCCGCGTGCACGCGTCGGCCCATCCGGATGTCCCCAGCGCATTGGCGAACACGACGAATCTCATCCGCGGCTGGGTTGCCGATCACTTCGAGTCGGAGCCCATCAACTGACGTCTCTCACCGCGTGCCCAGGTCCACCACATACACGCGCTTTTCGTCGAGGACGTAGAGATGATTCTCGTCGGGATCGACGTAGAGATCCTGCGGCGTGCCCAGCTGGTCGCCCTCCAGCACGTACTGCTTGAGATAGGACGATTCGCCCGTGGTCCCGCCGTCCGTGGCCACGATCACGCGGTTTTTCACCGGGTCGAGGAAGTAGAAGTTGCCGTCGGTCGTCTTGTACATGCGCGTCGCGTCCTTGAGGATGCCGTCCGGCGCGTGTCCGATGGCGAACGGCTGCGTCTCGCCGCGCAGCAGCTTGAGAACGATGCCGCCCTCGCGGAGCACGTAGACGCTGGTATCGATGGCCATGTCGACCGCTCCGGTCAGGTCGCCGTTCACGTTGTACTGCACAGGCGCGCCGTAGCGGTTGTTGAGGCGCTCGTACTTGTAGATCTGCTTCTGGTCGGGTGCGAGGACGTAGAGGAACCGCAGATAGGTCTTGATGGCCTTGCCCGAGACCCAGCCGGCGGGATCCTCGGTCTTCATCGGGACGAGCTGGTTGCTGCTCATCTCGATCACGCTGTTGCCGGTCGTGAGGAAGACCTCGGTATTGAAGCGCGGGAAGGATGTGCCGTGCAGGATCAGTTCGTCATCTACCACGCGCTTGGGATCGTCGAGCTTGTTGAGCAGCACGCGGAAGGCGTCCTGGCGGTCGTAGACGATGAATTCGCCGTCGCCGAGGCCGATCATGCCCTGCGCCGAGACGCCGGCATCCTTGGAACTCATGTTCACGACAACACGCGGCGAGACGCGCACGATGTTGTTGAGTTCCTCGCGCTTGCTGCGGATGCGGTCGAGGAGATCCAGCGCCTCCACGCGGAACAGGCCGGATTCGTTCTCCATGACCTGCTTGGCGCGCTCCTCGGCGCTCTGCAGGATCGTATTGGCAGCGTCGGTGTCACCGGCGAGACGGCGGTTGTCCGCCACACGCACCTCTTCGTTGATCTGCTGGACAAGCTCGCTCAGTTCGGCGCGGGTTTTATTGCGCTGGCTGCTGGTGGAAAGACTGACGACAAGCCATACGATGAGAAAGGCCGACACCGCGCCCGCCAGCAAGAACAGGTGCGCGCGGCGTTTGCGCTCGGGATGCTTGAGATCGGCAAGGAAGGATTCCGCGCGCTCCTGAACGCTTTTGAGCGTGTCGGTGACACCGGCGAGAGCCGACTGACCCTTGTCTTTGGCCGAGGAACGTTCCTTGGATTTTCCTTTCTTCCAGAACGCGAGCGACGGAAGTTTCTCGCGCAGGAAATCGCCGACCGGGGCCAGACGCTCCGTGACGGAGCCGAGGGCGGGAAGTGCAGGGAGCGACCAGCGGGAAGTGCGGCGGCCCCCACGGCGGGACGGAAGCGGAGCGCGGGCGCGCGGGAGGGCGGCAGGTGCCGCAGCGCGCACACTCTGCGGACCCATAAGAATTGCTGAAAGTGCGGCGGACTCCCGATCGGACTCGAGCGTGGAAGCGATCTCTTCCAGGAAATCCTCCATCTGCGTGACCTGCGCCAATTGAGCGGGAGTGAAGGCGCGCAGCAGGCGCTGCGTGGCGAACACGACGACATCGCCGGATTCCAGCGCCCCGCTGCTGATGTGGATGAACGCCGAGACAGGCTTTCCCTTGCTGAACTCGGTGATCTGTGTCGCAACTCCTCCGCGCACCAGGTATCCCTCGCCACGCCCCGCGTGCGAAACGTGCATGGTCCCGCCCTTATCGACCAGCGCGACGATGGCATGGATCTCGTCGATCGCCTTGCTGAGCGTCATGCCCTTGAAGAGACCGTTGAGTTCCTTCAACGAACCATCGAGACGGTTCCAGGATTCCCCTTCCGTGGCCAACAGCGAGTGCTGAACAACGGATGCGCACTCTTCTTCAAATGTCCGCGCCTCCGTGCCCGAGCCCCGGAACTGGAGCAGCAGACACGCCCGCTCGTGAGCTGGCGATTCGAAGGACAGAGAGACGAGCACCGTCCCGTTGCTTCGTTTCGTAGAGCCTGTCAGGACCTGGGTGTCCATTCAGGGATGCAGGCTACCTTTCTACGCGGGGTCGGGCAAGGAGAGGCGCGCATGCGGACGGCGACAAACGCCCCGCGCCAGCATCCTGTGTACCCGCCCGTGCGGCATCCTGGGTGCCGTGCAAACGCATAACATGTTTTTCTCACAAAAATTTGTTGAACTGAAGCCAAAAAATAGGTGTCATGACAGGCAGACATTGCATAATCGCCGCCGGTGGAGTACAGTGTGAATGAATTTTGTTCTTTCCGTTCTTTCTCCCGCTCTTTCCTTTTCATTCATTTTTTTCACAGAATCGACATGACAGACGATACCGGAGGATTTTTCCCGGAGGCTCCGCCTTCCGCGGGTGCAGCGATGCCCGCGCCTTCCTCGCAATCTTCGCACAACACCACAGGACCCGGACAAGAACCGGGCGGACGCCGACGCCGGCGTCGCCGCGGCGGACGCGGCAGGGGCAACCCCAACCACAATCCGAGCGGCCCCGTCATCCCTCCCGCTGACGGCGTGATGGCCGGCGGCTTCGCTTCCGAGAAGGCGGCACCTGCCCAAGCGGCTCCGCCCTGGAAGCGCACCACCGATCTCCGCCAGAACCGCGGCCCGAACCCGCCGCACCACCGCGACGCCAATAAGGAGAAAACTGCGCGCCCGGTCACCATCTCCGGCGGCAACCGCCAGAACCTGCGCATGTATCCGCTCGGCGGATTCGAGCAGGTGGGACGCAACTGTTTCGTGATCGAGGTGGATGAAGACATTTACATCATCGATCTCGGACTCCAGTTCCCGGATGAGGACATGATGGGCATCGATTACCTGATCCCGGACATCTCCAGCCTCAAGGGCCGCGAGCACAAGATCAAAGCCGTGCTCTTCACCCACGGGCACCTGGACCACATCGGCGCCGTGCAACACCTGCTGCCGGGCCTGCAGTTTCCGCCGTGTTTCGGCACGCGCCTCACCATGGCCTTCATTCGCAAGCGCCTGGACGAGGAACATCTGACCAGTAAGGCGCAGCTCAACGTCGTGGATTTCCGCCAGAAGGTGAAGATCGGCAAGATCGAAGTGGAGTGGCTCCGCGTCACGCACTCGATCCCCGACTCCGCCGCCATCGCGCTGCACACGCCCTACGGGACGATCGTGCACACGGGCGACTTCAAGTTCGACATGACCCCGATGAACGAGCCTCCCGCCGACTTCCATCGCTTTGCGGAACTGGGAGACAAAGGAGTGCTCGCGATCATTGCGGACTCCACCAACGCCACCAAGCCCGGCCAGAGCAAGAGCGAGAAGGAAATCTCGCAGACGCTCTTCGGCCTCATCCGCGACGCCAAGGGCCGCGTGATCATCTCCACCTTCAGCTCGCTGCTCAACCGCATCGAACAGGTCGTGGAACACGCGCGCACCTTCAACCGCAAGGTGTTCATCTCGGGACGCAGCATGGAGACAAACGTCGAGATCGCCCAGAACCTCGGCTACATCAAGGCACCGCGCGGCCTCATCCGCAAGGTGAATCCCGCCATGGACAAGCTCCCCGACAACGAAGTGCTCATCGTCACGACGGGCAGCCAGGGCGAAGAGGTCGCGGGTCTCGCCCGCATGGGTCTCGGCACGCACCGCCATATCGTCATTAAAAAAGGCGACACGGTGATCCTCAGCTCGAACCCGATCATGGGCAACGAGCGCTCGGTGGCCAAGGTCGTGAACAACCTCAACCTCCTCGGCGCGGTCGTGAAGACCAACCAGGAACTCGCGCTGCACACCACGGGACACGGCTTCCAGAGCGACCTGCTCCTGATGCACCGCCTCGTGCGCGCCAAGCACGTCATCCCCGAACACGGCGAACCGCACATGCGCACGGCGCACGCGGATCTCGTGAAGGGCATCGGCTATCCGGAGAACCAGGTACACCTCATCGTCAACGGCGAGGTGCTGGAGTTCGACCGCAGCGGCGACGCGCGGCGCAGCAAGCAGAAGGTGACTGTCCGCGACGTCATCATCGATGGCCTGGGTACTACGGGCGAAGGACAGCGCATCATGGATGACCGCAAGATCATGAGTAATTCCGGCGTCGTGGTGATCGCCTTCAAGGCGTATACCGACAGCAAGCGCCTCGTCGGCGACCCCGACGTGCTCTCGCGCGGACTGCTCTACGGCACCGAACAGGCCGAGATCACCCGCGAGATCGTCCTCACCGCCCGCAAGGCATACGAAGACGAGCTCAACCGCGGCGAAAAGGACCGCAAGGCCCTCAAGCGCGCGGTGACGGGCGCCCTCTACCGTTACTTCGACCGCAAACTCGACCGCGAACCCATGGT
>CAZFBZ010000005.1:0-14071 GCA_964517345.1 uncultured Candidatus Peribacteria bacterium
ACGATTATCGCCCTGCCCGGTCCGCTCGTCATGAATCCGCGCGGCATCCTGTACGCGATCCTCTCCGGCGCGACTGCCACGCTCGGCTCGACGTTCTTCTTTCTCGCGCTGCGCAAGGGTCCCACGCCCGTCATCGTGTCCATCACGTCGCTCTATCCGCTCATCACGATTCTCCTGTCCTTCCTGATTCTCCGGGAGGCGATCACACTCCGTCATGCCCTGGGTATCGCCTGCGCGCTGCTGGCGATGTTCCTCTTTGCCGCATGACGCCCGTGCGGCGGGAACCCGATATCGGCGCGCTGAAGGATGCCCTCAGCACCAAACGCCACGTCACCTTCGTCGTGCGCACCCGGCCGGATGCTGCCGCAAGCCGCTTCACCGCGTGCATGGAGGACGGCAGCTGGAAGATCGATGTCGCCGCCCCCGCGGACGGCGGGAAGGCCAACGCCGAACTGGTCGCGTTTCTCGCTGAGACGTTCGGCGTGGCGCGGCCGTATGTGACCATCCTCACGGGGCAGAACGTCCGGACCAAGATCATCCGCGTCGCCCGGTCGTAAAAACTCCCCCGGGTGAGGGGGGAGTCATACGTTCCGTGCACTGTTGTCTGTGCTCAGCGCAGGCTCTCGTAGCTCGCGCCAGCCTTGTCATTGTTGCCGGTCTTCAGGCGGTAGACGATCTCGGCCATTTCACCGCGCGTGATCTTCTGGTCGAAACGCAGGATGCTCGTCGGGATCGCGTTCAGCTCGGCGAGGCGCCTTACGTAGGGTTCGTACCATTTGGCGTCGGTGTGCGGGGCTTCATCCGTCTCCAGGACGAGGATGGTGGCGGCGACCTTGGCGGCCTCCACGAAGGAGATCTGGTAGTTCGGGCGGAAGTTGCCGTCCGGGTAGCCGCGGACGAAACCGCGGGTCACGGCCTCGCACACGTCCTGCGCGGCCTCGGAGTCACGCTTCACATCCGGGAAGAAGACGCCGCGGGCGTTCACGCCGTAGTGCTGGGCGAGACAGTCATTGGACCGCGCTCCCGTCAGGAAGAACGGATTGGTCATGATGGCGACGAATTCGGCGCGCGTGATGTTCCTGGTCGGACGGAACGTGCCGTCCAGATAGCCTTTGAGGACGTTCTGCTGGCGCAGATAGTCGATTGCCTCAAAGTGGACGCTCGTCTTGGCGACGTCCTTGAACGGCTCCTTGGCGAAAGGGGTCTGGGCATGGGCCGCGACGGCCATTGTCAGGGCGCAGGCGCCGACTGCGAGCCTGCCGAGCAGGAAGGAGGTACGCATGAATATGGAGGGGGAAAAGAGGATCGTTAAAGAAAACGATACAACCAGTAGACGTACTGTTGAGCTTGCTATTACTTGACGGTCGATCCGGGATTTAGCGTTTTGTCTGCCTGAGGGCTTCATCGATCCAGCCGCGCAGTTCGGGGTAGACGGACAATCCGATTGACGCCTGGTCCTGAAGGAAGAATGTCGGCACGACGGTAACGTTCCTGCGCGCCAGCTCCTCGCCCTGCTGCGTCGCCGATGCCGCAGCCTGCGGGTCATCCATGCAGGTCAGGAAGGCCGCCGCGTCGATGCCTTTCGGCGGTGTCTTCAGCAGCGCGGCGCGTTCGCGCTTGGCAGGCGTCATCGCAAAGAGCGCGTCATTCATCAGCCGGCCTTTGCCCTGGCGCACAGCGCACAGCAGCGCCTGCGCCTCGATGATCGAATTGGGGTACTTCTTCAGCGGGAAGACGGCGAACTGGAGGCGCAGCGTGCCGGGCGCGACGTAATCGCGCAGGAGGCGCACGGCGTGATCCTCCATGAACTGGCGGCAGTACTCGCACGAGTAATTGGTGATGACGAGCAGGCGCAACGGGGCGTCGGCGTCGCCGATCTCCAGCCATTCGTTCTCGATCATCCGTTCGGCGAATCCCGATCCCGTCTGTGCGGCGAGCTGCGTGCCGGTAGCCGATGCGGGTTCTGCGTCGCCGTACTCCAGCGCCGCCTCCGATGTGTCCGACGATGCTTCGGCCGATGCGACCGTCTGCGTTTCCGCAGCGGGAGCCTGCGGAGAGGGGAGCGATTGCTTCAGGCAGCCGCCCAGCAGGAGCAGGCCGCAGAGCGGACCGATGGCAAGGACTGTGCGTCGCACGGCGCGGAGCTTATCCCGGTTCCGGGCCTCAGCGGAAGGCTTCTTCTGTGATAGTCTCGGGATATGGACAGTGCGGCTTCCGTGACGCTCTTGGGCGTGACCATCGATGCGGTGACGGTGCCGCAGGCGCTCGGGCGTCTGCGGGAGTTCCTCGCGTCCGGGACCGCGCATCATGTGGTGACGCCCAATAATGAGATGCTCGTCGCATCGGTGCGCAATCCAGCGTTCCGCGCGGTGCTCAATGCGGCGGCCCTGCGTCTTCCCGACAGCACCGGATTACTGCTCGCCGCCGGCTGCACCGGCCAGCGATTGGCAGGGCGCGTGACCGGCGTCGATACCGTCACGACACTCTGTGCCACGCTTGATTCCGACACCCCCGTCTTTCTGCTCGGCGCGCAGCCGGGTGTCGCCGAGCGTGCAGCGGCAGCGATCCAGGCGACCAATCCGCGCCTGACGATCGCGGGAACGCACGCGGGCTCGCCCAAACCCGAAGACGCCGCGGCGATCATCGCGAAGATCAACGACTCCGGCGCGCGCCTGCTCCTTGTCGCGTTCGGTGCGCCCGCGCAGGACCTGTGGATCGCCGAGCATCTCTCCGCGCTTTCGTCGGTGCGTGTCGCCATGGGCGTCGGCGGCACGTTCGATTTCCTCGCGGGCGAGCGCTCCCGTGCGCCATCCATCCTTCGACGTTTCGGGCTGGAGTGGGTCTGGCGCTTGCTGCAGCAGCCCAGCCGCTGGAAGCGCATCTGGACGGCGGTCATCACGTTTCCGCTGCTGGTTCTGCGCTATGGGAAGCGCGATCCGGTGAATTGACAGGAAAGAAAAGCGGCGTAGCGTGGTTGCGCGGTCAATCGCCCGTTTCAGATCCTTGTCGAGGACTATGTCATGGCTCCCGAGAATGTCGTCCGTTTCTGCATCGCTGCCGTCCTGCTGGTCGGCGCCGCCGTCGGCTACTACAAGCTGCCGAAGGAGGCCCGCCCGGGACTCGTGATCCCGGGCATCCTCGGCGTGTTCTTCCTGATCTCCGGGCTCCTGCCCGGCAAGTGAAACACGCCACCCCGATTGACCGGCGCGGGAGGCAGCTGCCCAGCTGTTTCCCGCCCGTTTTTTTACGCACGACAAAACAGCAGCCTTCTCGCTTCACTTACTCCGTCTCGTGCAGCGAGATCACCTCGTGCACGTACCACTGCTCCCGGCCTTTGCGCAGACGCGCGAGCTTGGGGCCGTCCTTCGTCTCGATCAGATATTCTTTTCCGAGATTGTTCTCGCGCACCAGTTCGACCGACCGGATCTCTTCTTCCGGCAGCAGCAGGTAGAGCGCGAGGTCGGGCTTGTAGGTGAGCGCGCTCGCGATGTTGGCCGTGGCGCGTCCGAGTGTCGCAGCGAGGGCCACGATCAGGCAGCTCATCAGGAACGCCCACCCGAATGTCTTCAGGGACTGGACCCTGTGCAGCAGCTGCCGATAGTGGTGTGTGATGTGCATTTCGTTTCAGTATAGCAGAAAATGGCTTTGGAGGCCAATTACTGATACAATGCAGTCCATGAGCACCCTCGTCCTCCTGCGCCACGGACAGTCGCAATGGAACCTGGAGAACCGTTTCACGGGGTGGAGTGATCTGCCCCTGACGGCCCAGGGAGAGAAAGACGCAGCCACGGCATCGGGCGCCCTGAAGGAGTTCTCTTTTGACGCGGCGTTCACGTCGCGGCTGCAGCGTGCGGACAAGACGCTCCGCATTGTTCTCCAGACGCTCGGACAGATGGCCATCCCGGTTACGGCGGACTCCGCGCTCAACGAACGCCACTACGGAGATCTGCAGGGACTCAACAAAGCCGAGACCGCGGCAAAGTACGGACAGGATCAGGTGAAACTCTGGCGCCGCAGTTTCCATACGCGGCCCCCGAACGGCGAGAGCATGGAGGATTGCGAGCGCCGCACGCTGCCGTTCTATCTGCAGTACATTCTCCCGCACCTCAGGGATGGCAAGAACATTCTCGTCGTCGCGCACGGCAACAGCCTCCGTCCCATCATCAAGCACCTCGACGGACTGGAGCCCGAGGCGGCCGCGTCGCTGGAGATCGGACTGTGCACGCCGTATATCTACACGTTCGACAAAGAGAAGATGATCAAGAAGGAAATCCGCGAGGTGCCCGGCATCGTGACCCAGGGGGCCTCCACGACCCAGGCGACGGTCGAAAAGGGCAGAGTTTGACCGTTCCCCTCGCCGTATAGTCTCGCTATCCTTTCGGCATGCCCGAGGTCACCTACCGGTCATCGGCGTTTCTGGATGAGTGTGCGGCGCACGCAGACAAGCACGTGCACCTGATTCTCATCGCGACCAAGCCGGACATCATCAAGCAGGTGCCGCTCTACAAAGAACTCAAGAAGCGCGGGCACTGCGCCGTGCTCGGCCACACCGGCCAGCACTACGACGAGAACCTCAGCGGCGGGATGCTCAAGGAGTTCGGGGTGGAGCCGGATTTCAATCTCAACGTCCGCGGCGCGATGCACGAAGTCGTTAGCCAGATCATCGGACGGCTGGGCGACGTGATCGGCGAACTGAAGAAGCGCGGCAAGGTTGTCATCCCGTATGTCCACGGCGACACCACGACCGCGATGGCTGCGAGCAACGCGGGCTTCTGCCACGGCCTCGCGTCCGTCCACGTGGAAGCCGGCATCCGCACGCTTACGCCTCTGTACAAGAATTTCCTGAAAGCCGGCAAGACAGGGGATGCATGGCAGGGCGCCGACATCGGCGCATGGCACAAGTTCCTGCAGAAAGAGGCGAACTGGGAACGTGGCAGCCTGGAGCCCTATCCCGAGCAGTTCAATACGCGGGCGAGCGAGGCCGCGACCGGCATCCATCTCGCGCCCGTCGACATCGACCGTAAGTTCCTGTCCGCCGAGGGCTTCCCGGCCGACCGCGTGTTCGTCGTCGGCAATTCTGTCGTCGATGCCACGGTGGAGGCGATGGCGCGCGCGAAGGATTCCAAAGTGTTTGAAAAATATCCGGTCCTGAAGGACGGCGACTTCGTGCGCTTCTGCATCCACCGCCGCGAGAACTGTTTTTCGGAGAAGCGCTTCCGCGCGATCTACGGCGCGATGAAAGCGCTCATCGAATCCGGCAAAAAAGTGCTGCTCATCAGCATGATCCAGACCGAGGCCGCCTTCGACCGCTACGGTCTGCGTGACGAGATCAACGCGCTCGCCAAAGACCATCCGAATTTCGTCTTCTCGCCCGTGTGGGCCGAATACGTCGATGTCATTGCGGCGATGAGCAAGGCCGCCGTGTGCGCGACGGATTCCGGTTCGATGCAGGAGGAGATGAACGTGCTTGGCGTGCCGTGCGTGACGCTGCGCTTCGGCTCGGACCGCGGCGAATCCGCTATCTGTGGCGGAAATCTCATCGCCCCGCCGACGGCCTCCGGTCACATCGTGAAGATGATCGAGTACGCCTGGAACAACGCGTCGATGCGCAAGGCGCCCAAGATCTACGGCAGCGACGTGAGCAGGAAGTGCATCGACGCCGTCGAAAAAGTGCTCGCAAACGGAGAACCGTTCCGTGATGAAGAAGCGAGGCTCGGACTCTGACCATCATGCTCCAGCGCACCCGGGAGATTCTCTCCCTCGTTCTCATCGGCCTCCTGCCTCTCCATGCGCTGCTGGTGACCGTTGCCACGCGCGTGATCGCGGGCCCGGGTCGCGCACCGCTTACCCTCTTCAGTCTGTGGAAAGAAGCGTTGCTGCTCGCCATCCTCGTCATCGCGCTCGTCGAGCTCTTCCGCAGCGTCCGTACCATCAAGCGTCCGGACGCACAGGATCTCTGTATCGTCGGGCTGATCATTGCCGCGTGGCTCGTCTCCAGCTTCGTAGCGCCGACGGAATTCCGGGCGATCGTGTATGGCATCCGCTACGACTTCGTTCCGCTCATCGCCTTCCTCATCCTGCGCCGTGTCCCGTGGTCGGCGGAGTTCCTGCCGCGCGCGACGTGCGTGTTGCTTTGCATCGGCGCCGCAGCCGCCGGGTACGGCATCCTCTCGTTCATCCTGCCTCCGACGTTCTTTGCTCAGCTCGGCTACTCGGACCAGCACTCGCTCTACATCCCGAATGGCCCCGTCGCCGCGTTCCAGCTGATCGGCGGGAGCGCCATCCGCCGCGTGCAGGGGAGCTTCAGCGGCCCCAACCAGTTCGGGCTGTGGCTGTTGCTGCCTTTTGCGCTTTCGGTCTTCGGTCTGTTGCGGCCGTCCGAGCGCCGGATGATGTGGGGAGGGCTCGTCGCTCTCCTGGCACTCGCGATCCTGCTGACATTCTCGCGGTCCGCCTGGATCGGCGCCGCGATCGTCTGCGTCGCCGCGCTCGTCTTCTCGGTGCCTCCGCGCCTGCGCAAGACGTCGCTGATGACGCTTGCCGGGTGCAGCGCCGCCTGTCTCGCGCTCCTCATCCTGCTCGCTCCCGCGACGCTGTTGCGCCTCACGTCCAATCGCGGGCACATCGAACGTCCGATGCAGGCGATCCAACTGATGCAGTTCAATCCTCTTGGCTTCGGTCTCGGGGCCGCCGGGCCCGCCAGTAACCGCCTGCATGAGCCATGCGTCTACCTGGAACCCGGGTCCGATCCGTCCTGGGCCAAGGCCTCGCCTGATCTGTGCGTATTCGTCGCGGATGCACAGGTCCAGCCCGCCGGACGCGAATGCGACTGTCCGTTCCTGCCCGAGAACTGGTACCTCCAGATGGGTGTGGAGCTGGGCGGGGCCGGATTGATCCTCTTTGCGCTCCTCACGGTCTTCACTGTCCGGCGCCTTCTGCGCGCGGCCAAGAAAGAAGTCGCATACGCTCCGGTCTTCGCCGTGTTCCTGGCTATCGCCGTCGCGGCGCTGGTGTTGCACGCGTGGGAAGACAGCGCGCTGGCGTATACGCTTTGGATGCTGGCGGCCGTCACGCTGCCGCGGCAGCGCGCCTGACGAGATATTGTCCGGCCCGAACGGCATCAGTACACTCTCCCTATGGAGACCGCCGTGCATCCCGGCAGCATCGTGATCCTCGATTTCGGCGGTCAGTATGCGCATCTCATCGCCAATCGCGTCCGACGCCTGGGGGCGTATTCGGAGATCCGCGTCGCGGAGACGCCGGCGGCTTTGCTGAAGGGCGCAGCGGGAATCATCCTCTCGGGCGGGCCGCAGAGCGTCTACGAGGCGGGCAGTCCCCAGGCCGATCCCGCCGTCCTTGCGCTCGGCATCCCGGTGCTTGGCCTCTGTTACGGCCATCAGTGGCTGGCGCACGCACTGAAGGGTGAGGTGAAGCCCGCCACCACCAAAGAATACGGCCACACCGGTATCGAGATTCTCGCCACGGACAGTCCGGTCTTCGCAGGGCTCCCGGCGCAAACACAAGTGTGGATGTCCCATGGCGACGAGGTCGCCACCCCGCCCAAGGGTTTTACGATCACCGCCCGTTCGGAGAATTGCGAGGTCGCGGCGATGGAAGACAGGGCGCGCAACCTGTACGGCATCCAGTTCCACATCGAAGTCACGCACACGCCGCATGGCATGGATATCCTCAAGAATTTCGTGGCGCTCTGTCGTCCCGCTCCGTGGTCGATGGGCAGCTTCGCGGAGCGCGTCGGTGCGGAGATCAAAAAAGAGGTCGGTAACCGTAAAGTCTTCATGCTCGTTTCGGGCGGCGTGGATTCCACCGTCGCGTTCACGCTGCTCAATTCCGTCCTCGGCGCAGAGCGCGTGCAGGGCCTTCTCGTGGACACCGGGCTGATGCGCAAGGACGAAGTACGGATGATCGTCGAGGCGTTCAAGCCGCTGAAGATTTCCAACCTGCACGTCGAAGACGCTTCCGATGAATTCTTCGCAAACCTCAAAGGCGTCTACGACCCGGAAAAGAAGCGCAAAATCATCGGCGATACGTTCCTTGCGGTGCAGAAGCGCGTAAGCGAAAAGATGGGCCTGAAGATCGAAGACGGCTGGATGCTGGGGCAGGGGACGATCTATCCGGACACGATCGAGACGGGCGGCACGCGCCACGCGGACCACATCAAGACGCACCACAACCGCGTCGATGCCGTGCAGGCGATGATCGACAAAGGCTTGGTCATAGAGCCGCTGAAAGAACTCTACAAAGACGAAGTCCGCATGCTCGGCGAAGAGCTCGGCCTGCCGCATGGTCTCGTGTGGCGCCATCCGTTCCCGGGCCCGGGTCTTGGCGTGCGCATCCTCTGCGCCGAGACACCCGATACCTCTGCGGAGCCTTCTGCTCCGGTGCCCGTGCCCCATGCCGTGCTCCCGGTGCGCTCGGTGGGCGTGCAGGGCGACGGCCGCACGTACCGTCACACGCTCGCGCTCTTCTCCGATGATCCGACCGTCATCTCGCCCGATCACCTCGTCCTCGCCACGTCCATCCCCAATGCCGACCGCAGCTTCAGCCGCGTCGTGCTCTGTACGTCGCACGACAAAGCTCCGGCGTTCGTCTTCACGCCCGGGTACCTCACCCGCGAGCGCGCCGATCTGCTGCGTGACGCCGACGCCATCGCCCGCGAAGAAATGGAGAAGGTCGGTCTCGAATCCAAGATCTGGCAGTTCCCCGTCGTGCTGCTGCCGTTCGGGACCAAAGCCGGCGGCCAGTCGATTGTGCTGCGGCCCATCGCTTCCACCGATGCCATGACGGCCAATGCGTTCGTCCTCGACGAGCCTGTGCTCGCCGCGATGACCAGGCGCCTCCTTGCACTCAAAGGCATCGACTGCGTGTTCATCGATCTGACGAACAAACCGCCAGGCACGATCGAATGGGAGTAAGAATTACCGGGCGAAACCGTCGTTTTCGCGCGTTATGCGATGTTCAGCGGGGGAGAGAAGAGCTACACTGGCACTCCGATGCTTCCCGAACAGATCCCCGAGGAAATGGCTTTGCAGGCGCTCGTCCGACGTGCGCAGGAGGGCGATGCCGACGCGTTCGAGAAGATCTACGACAAGTTCTTCCTCCCGATTTACCGCTACACGGCGTTCCGTGCCCCGGCCGAGATGGCTGAGGATATCGTCGCGGACGTGTTCGTGAAGGCGTGGGAGAAGCTCCACCAGTACAAGACTCAGGCAGGGGTGCCGTTCGGCGCCTGGCTCTTCCGCATCGCGCGCCATACGGTCATCGACGCGTACCGCAAGGAGCGCAATTTCGAGGAAGTCTCCGAGGAGATCGCCGATCCCGATGTCTTCAACCGGGCCGACGCGCGGGTGCGCACCAACGACCTGCTCCGGGTCGTCCGGGGGGCCCTGAATGAGCTGCCCAAGCGCTATCGCGAGGTTTTGCTGCTTTCCTACGTGGCCGAACTGCCCGGGGGCGAGGTCGCCCGGGTGCTTCGGATGAGCGAAGGAGCCGTCCGTATCCTCAAGTTTCGGGCTCTCAAAAAGCTCGAGTCGCTACTTCCCCCCGAAATGAGAAAGACGGCGTAACAGATGCCGTTTTGTCACGTTTTAACCAGTGCAGATGCCCTCTACTCCCTCCTCACGGCCAACGGCTCCCGGCTCACCCGAAGACCTGCTCCGCAGTCTCGGCAGTCGTGTCACGCCTGATGCCTCGGCCCGGGACCGCATCCGCCTGCAATTGCGCAGCCGCATCGACGCGCCTGAGGCGCTCGCCCGCGCGCGCGAGCTGGTCACGCCGGTCGCCGCGGCAAAGCAGACCGTCTGGGCCCGCATCTCCACCGCCATCACGCCGTTCTCGCACGCATCGCTCTGGGAGAAGATCCGCGAGGGCCTGACGCCAGCCGCCGATCTGCGCGATTCCCTGTGGCAGCGGCTCTTCCACCGTCTCCGGCCCGCATACGCCCACGCGGTCGTGTCGCGTCCGCTCAAGTGGGTCGCGGCCTTCGCGCTCGTGCTCTTCGTCGTGCGTCTGAGTCCGTATGTCTTCCTCGCGCCGCCCTCCGTGGCCGAGGCGTCAGTCATTGTCCTGCCCACCCGTGGACAGGTCGGGGTGCTCATCGGCGGGCTCTGGCAGCCGCTCTCCCGTGAACTCACGCTCCAGGGACAGACGCGTCTGCAGACCCAGGACGGCGAGGCGACCATCGTGCTCTACGACGACGCGGTTATCCGCCTGGCGCCCTACACGACCGTCTCCATCAACGATTTCTCCGACCGTCCCGCGGCTCCCATGGTTGAGCCCTCTGTATCGCTCCAGGAGGGACGCATGTGGGTGCTCGGTCTCATCCCCAAGCATCTGCATGGTCTGACCATCGGCCTTTCCGAGGGGCAGGTGAACGTGCACGAGGGCAGTGTGTCGCTGAGCGAGGACAATGGCGTGGATATCGGCGTGTGGGACCGCGGAGCGCTCGTCCAGCGCCGCAACCAGCGTCTGACGCTTGTCGCCGGCGAGCATGTCACGCTGCGTCGTCAGGGCAATCCGCTGGTGGAGGAGGTCGCCGACAGCGCCTATGACGACGCCTGGGTGACGCACAACCTCAGCCGCGATGCCGTCCACCAGCGCGAGATTGCCCAGATGCAGCAGGAGCGCCGCGCCGCGAGCGCCGGCATCCTCCCGGATTCCACTCTCTACCCCGCCAAGCGCCTGGCCGAGGCCGTGGACGTACTGTTCACCTTCGGGACCGAGGCCAAGGCCAAGAAACTGCTCACGCACGCTAATACGCGTTTCAACGAAGCTGCCGCTCTCATCACCCGCGGCAGCGGCTCGGACGCCACGGTGCCGTTGCGCGAATACCGCGAGACACTGCTGGCCGTTGCCAACAACTCGGGCGGCAATCTGGTGGTGAGCTCGCTGCTGGAGGAAGTGGTGGATGACGCCTCGGCCGACGTGTCCGCGGCGTTGCCGGATGACGAGTCTTACGTGCTCAAACAGACTGTCCGCGAGGCTTTTGCCGCGCTGCCGGACACCGTCGACCGGCCCGATATGGGGGGCGAGGCGCTCCTCGATGAACTGACGGCCGTGAAGCGCCAGGCCGCTGAGGGCGACGTGGAACCCGCGCGCGAGAAGCTCGACCTGCTCAAGCTCAACTGGCCGCTCATCGACAGCGGCACGGGCGCCATCTCCGACGACGTCCGCCGCGAACTGGAGGCGACGTTCACCACGCTCGCCGCCGCCGTCGACGAGCCCGCCGGAACGGGAACCGGTTCCATCGACACGCGCGCCCTGCGCTTCATCGATCCCATCCGGCCCTCCGAGGTTCCGCGCGTCCAGCTCTCCGACGCGGAGGTTCAGGAGAAGGCCGAACAGATCCGCAACCGCATCTTCAAGACCTATGCCACCGATGTCGGTCGCATGCGCTGGATGCGCATCGAGTTCGACCGCCTGGAGGGCAACCCGGATCAGGGCCGCATCCTCCGCGATCTCGCGCATCTGCTGCCGCGTGACGGTCTGGCGCTCTACGTCTGGACGGAGATCCGCCGCGTCGGCCAGCGCTACGAATACCATCAGGCCGCCCCGGATGAGCCCTGCACGGGTTCCGGATGCGAGAATCTGGTTGAGTAAAGGATCGAGTCGGGGCCGTTGACTCGCTTCACGCCCCGTTGCACACTCCTCTTACCGCGTTTGGCGCACCGGAGCTTCCGGTCCGCCCTTCTTCCTTCAGCTATGTACACGATCACCGATCTCAAGCCCGGCCGCGCGATCTCCATCGACGGCGAGCCGTATCTGGTCCTCTCCTCGCAGTTCGGCCGCAAGAGCCAGTCCAAGGCGAACATGCAGTGCAAGCTCAAGAACCTGCAGACGGGCGTCATCATGGCGCGCAACTTCCAGGGCAGCGAGAAGATCGAGCCTGCGGATGTCGGCTACCGCCACGTGCAATACCTGTACGGCGACCAGGATTCCTGCACGTTCATGGATCTGGGCAACTACGACCAGTTTGCGCTGCAGAAGGATTCGCTGGAAGGCATCGTTGAGTATCTCTCGGACGGCCTGGAGTGCGACGCGCTGATGTACGGCGAGAAGCCCATCAGCATCAAGCTGCCCTCGACCCTCGTGCTCACGGTCAAAGAGACGATCCCGGGCGTCAAAGGCGACACCGCGCAGGGCGGAAGCAAGCCTGCCACCATGGATACCGGCCTCGTCGTGAACGTGCCGCTCTTCATCAACGAAGGCGATAAAGTGAAGGTGAATACGGAGACGGGCGCCTACATGGAGCGCGCGTAATCCGGATCACTTCCTCTCAGCCGGGTACGAGTATGGCGTGATGACGATCAGGGCGATCTTCTTCGCGGCGTTTTTCGGATTGATGTTCCACGCCTCCACTGCGCGCCGGAAATCGTGCGCGCCTCCGTACACCATCGGCACGATAGGCAGGTTGCTGGCCGCGGCGCGCTCAATGGCAAGATCCTCGCGTTGCGCCTGCAATTCCTTGTAGAGTTTCATATTTCTCTGTCGCAGGGCAGTCACCGCCCTGTCGCTCAAATCCACGTTTTCTGAAGCCAGGAGCTTCATTCTGCCGCTTTGCAGCGTGTCACCGGACCCGAGAAACGTCGAATCGAATTCGGCAGTGAATTTTGCCGTGCGCTCGTCGGCGAGGGACATCTGCACGCGGTTAATTTCCACCTTTTTCAATATGGATCGCAGGATCTGTTCCTGGTCTGTCTGGCTGAGGCTCGTCATCATCGCTCGGGCGGATTCCAGGCTGTCCCGCACATCCCTGGGGTTGATCAGTCCGGGAGTCTTCAGCTCTTTCTCGAGCGAGTCGATGTAGCTCTGCAGAGCGTTCTTTGCCGACGCGATGAGCTTCGGCACGGTGGGGAGACCCAGAGCGTAGAGTCTCCTGCTCTCCGCTGCTTCCGCTTCCACTTCCTTGCGGCGCTGCTCCGTCGTGATGTCGAACGCCTGGGGATTTGCCAACGCCAAATCGCATGCGTCAGCGTTGTCCTTGTGGTTGGCGATGGTAGCCAGGGTGTTCACAATCATGATCTCGGCAAACAGCGACCGTCTGTGTCTCTGCGCTCTGTGTATGTCGGCAAGAACATCCGCTGCTGCATCCTGTCTTGCGATGCCTTCCAGCAGCAACGCATGGACTCCGGATGTGTTTGCGAAATGTCCCAGGATCGCGTGAATGCCCGTCTGTACGTTTACAAGATCCTCCCACGTTTCCGTTGCGCCATCGACGATCGGACCGGTGTTGCGGCTCATTTGTGTGCGCGAAAGGAGTGCACCGCCCGCCGGTCGGTGCAACTGCCGCACATGCACGATGCACATGGCGGCATTGGGCGGATTGACGACGACATCGATGCCTGCGGCGCCAGGGATCTTCTTCGGAAAATCCCGGACAAACGCGGGCACGTCGACCGGCTGTTCGTTCGCCGGAACGGGCGGTGTATTGATCTGTTCTGGTGCCATATTTCCCCTAATTGTAGCAGAAATCCGCTTTCCGGGCGAATCCGGACACACAGAGCCATTCCACTATGGAACGCTCTTACGAGCGCACAGTACCGTCTTGTGGCGGCTGGACGCCTGCGATCTGCAGCATGATCGTCCGTCGCCCGCTCGTTCCCGGCACGAAGATGGAAATATTGCTGTCGGCCTTGCGCTGACGTCGGATCGCGTCGGCGATCGTCACCGGTCCTTTTTGCGGGTTCTTGCCTTCCATGCCCAAAACGGACCCGATGCCGCGGCCACCCGTCAGGGTGCCGAAGTCGCTGTAGCCTACCTGGCCGTATTCCGTGATTGATATGAATACCGGGCGGTACGGCGTATCACCCAGTTCTTTATCGATGTTGCGCACCAGATTCTGTGAAAAACATGCGCTGAAATAGAAGACGTCGCCGTTCAGTTTTTCCGGCGTCGCTTTGAATGTTTCGTACCGTTGCCTGAGTGCCTTGGCGAAATTTGCCTCATGTATGGCGGCGTCCTGCTTGTCCGATTCCGCCGTCTCCGAGCCAATGGAACCCTGAAAGAGCCAGAAGGCGTTCGGCCCGCCATGACCGTCGAAGAAGTACGTTCGCGG
>CAZFBZ010000005.1:14171-19909 GCA_964517345.1 uncultured Candidatus Peribacteria bacterium
CGGATGTTCTTCGCTCGCAGGATGCGGTAGATCTCCGTCAGATTCTCCGGCGTGTTCATCTCGCGGCCGTCGAATGCGAGCCAGATGAGCTTCTGATTGACCCCCGAGGCGGCTTCAAATGTTTCAAACGGCTTGTCTGCCCCGGCGGCAGCGCGGATTCCTTGCAGGATTCCCGGACCGAAGCCGGACACGACATCCTTGAATCCCGTTCCGGCGACCCGCAGGCCGGCGCTTTTGGCGGCTTTGAGGGTGTCTTGAATATGATCAATGTCATCACTGAATCCGAATTTGGCAGAAACCGTGAGTCTTTCCAGGTCCCGATTGTGTCCGATACATATTCCGGCCTTTGCACACAAGTCTGCGAGTGTTTCAAATTTCACCGTGTCCGCCTTGAGGAGGCAATTGCGGACGAATGCGGCATGGATGGGATTCTCGGGGTCCAAAGAGGGGATAGTCTTGAACGTGCGGAGAATCACGGCGGCGTTTTTGCCTGCCGTCTCGCGTTCGGCGGCCGTCGGCGTGCCGAGCATTTCCACAGGAACACCCAGCCGCCCGAGTGGATCGGCGGGGTTTTCGGGCGCCGGGGGCTGATGGGATTCGAAAGGCATATTTCTCCTCATTGTAGCAGAAAACCGCTTTCCGGGCGAATCTTGGCATACTGAACGACCCCCGCATGGATGATGCGGGGGTGTTCCTCTGGTCAGGCGGTCAGGTCAGGAATCAGGGATAGAACGTGAGGCCCTTCTTGGGGGCTTCGGGCTTCACGATCAGTTCCAGAAGGTTGTCCGTGATCTTGGGGTTGTTGTAATAGACGGCGTAGGCCGCCCGCTTAACCAGCAGCGGATGTCGCCACGGGTGCAGCTTGGGGTCTGCCTTACCGCCCTTGATCATCTCTTCACGGACGGTGCGAGTGAGTCCTCCGGTCAGTCCCTCGTGTTCCTGCAGGTCGAGGTACCGTTGCCGGTAGGTCAGGGAAGCGAAGAGTTCGGCCTCCACGGCGACGATCACCTTGCCGAGGGCCTCGTCCTCCTGACGGCGGATCTCCTTTTCGATCTTGTTCACGACGTCGGCCACCGTCACCGGGGGGTCGGCCGGCGCACTTGTTGCGCTGAAGGCCAGCAGGAGCAGACACAGAAATACGAGACGGATCATCGTTGATCCCTCCACTTCAGCCATGCCGCGTCGCCATTGACGCAGCTGTGCCCTGTTACGGGCAGACGACGGCCCATGAGCCGCCCTGTGCCCGTAACAGATAAACCTGAGCCGTCGGATCCAAAGGACTGCGTGCGCACGTAGGCGTGTGCACGACGTCTCATCGTACTCCGGAACTTGACAAAATCAATAGAATACAGTGCACATCGCAAGTACAGACTTCTTTAGATCAGCTTGCTGAGAATTGCCTGTACCTTTCCCGGATTCGCCTGCCCTTTCGTCTCTTTCATCACAAAGCCGACAATCGAGCCCAAGGCCGCGGCTTTGCCGTTTTTGAAGTCCTCGATTGCCTTCGGGTTGGCGGCGATGGCTTTCTTCACAATCTCCGTCAGCGCGCCGTCATCGGAGATCTGGCCCATGCCTTCCTCGGCGATGATCGCGCGCGGAGCCTTGCCCGTGAGCACCATTTTTTCGAGCACGGTTTTCGCGGCATTGCCCGAGATCGTCCCGTCATCGACGGCCGCCACGAGTTCGAGCATCGCCTCCACCGGGGGGGCGTCGCTCTCTGTCTTCTCGTGCGCGTTGAGGAAGCCGAGCAGCTGCGTGAGCACGAGACTGGATGCGCGCTTGGCGTCTTTCGTTTTCGTATGCACCGCGTCGAACAGTGCGCGCATCATCGGCTGGTCCAGCAGCATCACCGCTTCGGCCTCGCCAAGACCGAGCGACTTGTACGTGTTCTTGAGGGCGCGGGGCAGGGGAGGGAGTTCCGCACGCAGCGCCGCGATCGTTTTGTCGTCGACGCGCAGCGGCGGGATGTCCGGTTCCGGAAAGTAGCGGTAATCGGCGGAGTCCTCCTTGTCGCGCAGCATGCGCGTCTTGCCCTCATCGTCCATCCATCCCACCGTGATGCTGCCCTTGAGGGGGCCGTTCGTCTCGGCCCACAGCGCGCGCAGGCGCTTTTCCTCGTACTCCAGCGCCCGTTCGAGCGCCTTGAACGAGTTGAGGTTCTTGATCTCGCTGCGGGGATTGAGCTTCTGCGTGCCTTTCTCGCGCAGCGAGATCGACGCGTCAAAGCGCATCATGCCTTTGAACATGTCCGCCTCACTGCCGTTCGCGGCGATGATAATGCGACGCAGTTCAGTGGCGAACGCAACGGCCTCTCCGGGACCGCGCAGGTCGGGTTCCGTCACGATTTCCATCAGCGGCGTGCCCGCGCGGTTGTAGTCGCAGAGCGTCACCGTGCCGCGATGCGTGAGTTTGCCCGCGTCGTTCTCCATGTGCAGGCGCGTGATGCCGCAGCGCATCTCCTTCCCGTTCAGGTCATAGTCCACCGAGCCTTTAGAGGAGAGCGGGAAATCGTACTGCGAGATCTGGAACCCCGAGGGCAGATCCGGATAGAAGTAGTGCTTGCGGTCGAAGTGGCTGGCCGGGTTGACCGTGCAGTTGAGCGCGAGCGACACGCGGATCGCCTTGGTGACCGCCTCCCTGTTGGGCACGGGAAGCGTGCCGGGGTGACCCATGCACACTTCACACACCGTGGTGTTGGGCTCTTTGCCGAACGCGTCATTGTCGCACCCGCAGAACATCTTCGTTTTCGTGTTCATCTGTGCGTGGACTTCGAGGCCGATGATCGCTTCCAGTTCCGCCATGCGAGCAGCGTATAGTTCCGCGTCCTCTCCTGCAAATCCCCGAACCGGGGCTTTTTTGGCATGCCGTCGGAGCTATTGACGGAAGCGCTTATTGATTTCTTGCGCGGCATATGCCGATCCGTACACTGCCCGCATGCCGATGGAATCGCCCGGTGACATCATCGAAGCGGAGCGGTCCGACGAGGACCTGTTCGCAGACTATCTCGCGGGCGATCACGCCTGTATGCCGCCCCTGATCGACCGTTATCAGCGCATGCTGTATGCCATGCTTATCCGTCAGCTCGGCGATCGCCAGCTGGCGGAAGATGCCCTGCAGAATACGTGGATTAAAATCTGCCGGCGCCCCGGCACCTTCCAGCCCGGCGCGAAATTCCGGCCGTGGCTCTACTCGGTTGCGGCGCACGCGGCCATCGATATGCAGCGCCAGATCGCACGGCGTCCGACGGTCAGCATTCACGACGAGCATGAGGATGGTGAAGAAGACGCGCCCGATTCTGCGTCCCTGGAGCATCTCCTGGAAGCAGGCCAGGAGGATCCTCTCGACGCAGTTATCTACGACAACGAGTCCGAGATCCTGCGCCAGGCTGTGGCGCGCCTTCCGGAGAAGCTGCGTATCACGATGCGGATGGCGTATTACCAGCGTCTCAAATACCGGACGATCGCCGAACTGACCAACGTGTCGATCGGTACGGTAAAATCGCGATTGCACGCCGCGATCGTGAAGCTGCGCGAGGATAGTGAAGTGCTGGTTTTACAGCCGTCGTGACTGGTGATAGTCCACGATGAGCACACCTTCGAGATGGTCTACTTCGTGCTGCACGACGCGCGCGTCGAAATCCTGCAGCTTGCGCTCCTGTTCTTTGCCCTTCTCGTCGAGGTAGGTGACGGTGATCCCCGTGGAGCGCACGATGGGCAGCCAGACATTGGGCAGGCTCAGACAGCCTTCCTCATCAATCGCCGTCTCTTTGCTCTTCCAGGTGATCTCGGGGTTGATGAGCGGGGTGATCTTCCCGCCGACGAGCGCGATGCACACACGCACCGTCTCGCCGACCTGCGGTGCAGCGAGGCCTACGCCGTTCGCTTCCTCCATTGCCGCGAGCATATCCTTGATCAGCTTCAGGATCTTCTTGGTGACCTTGGGCACGCGCTCGGTTTTGACGCGCAGCTTGGGGTTGTCGGCGCCGGTGACGATCTTCAGTGCAGCCATGGCGCCATTTTATAGCACACAAGCCGCCTGCGTCCCGTGCAGAGCGGAAAATTGTCTGCCCGAAGCCCTTAACGGCTTGTCAGCTGCTTGAGTGAGGCCTTCTTGCGGAGCATCTCGATGCTGCTGATGTTGCCTGCAGCGAGCATCTTCAGGAGCGCTTCGGCGGCGAGGATCGCGTCGGCCAGAGCGCGGTGGCGCATCGAAGGCATGGTCAGGCCGAACTTCCGGCAGATCACGTCCAGACTGTGGCGGAATTCAGTGGGGTAGAGGCTCTGGCTGAGACGCATCGTGCACAGGCATTCCGGCAGATCCGTATAGCCCCAGCAGTATTGCTTCTCCACTTCCAGGAATCCCGTATCAAAGGCGGCGTTGTGGGCGATGAGCACGCTGCCTTTGGCAAACTCCAGGAACTGCGGCAGGACGGTGTCGATTGTCGGGGCGGTCTTCACTTCTTCATCAGAAATCTTGTTCACCTGGCGCGCCTCCCAGGGGATATCTCGTTCGGGATTCACGAAAGACACAAAGCCTGTCTCGCGCTGGATCTCGCCGTTTTCCACCCGGACGGCGGCGATCTCGATGATCCGGTGGCCCTTGCGGGGATCGAGTCCCGTCGTCTCCAGATCGAACACGGTGATGGGCGGCAGGGTGGGCACGGGGAGCGACTATAGATCGCGCTCCGGCATGCATCCAGTGAAATATCGTTGACCCTCAGGCTGCGCGGCGAGCGAGTGCCTCCGTTACGATTTGCAATCCGCGGATGCCGTCGGGGATCGTGTACTGGAGTGCGCGCAGTTCCGCACACGCTTTGTCTCCGACGATCTCGCGTATCTTCGCCCAAAAGCGTTTCATGCCGTCACCGGAAGAGCGAGCTTCGTTGATCAGGGATCCGAGGGAAGAGTCGGCGGCCGTCAGAAGAAGCAGCGCTTTCAGCGCCCAAGCCGGCATCGCCGGAACGGCGTTGCCATTTGCGTCGAGATACATCGAGAAGATGTCCGGATCGCCACGCACCAGATCCGACGGATCCGCGACGCCGTTTGCCACGCAGACCGCCCGGCAGAAATCCGAATCTCTGGCCTCGCGCATCATGTACCGCAGCCGCATTAGCTCGGCGAAACCTTCCTCAAAGAACGTGTTCTTATGCATGGTGGTCCCTTGCACTTCGAAGCCCGTGCGGTTGGAGAGTGAGCGCTTTCCTGCATCAGTCGTCCGGATGTGGAAGGTCTTGTCTTTCCACGCATGCGCGCTGTGTCCCAATTCGTGTGCGGCGATACTGGCGATGTATTCCTTCCCGAAGCGTTGCTCCAGTGCGGGGTTCCGCCACACGATGGATGCGCCCAGCACGTCGATATGCATGCCCTCCTGCAACTCCTCGATGGGGCCCGGATCGATGCCGTGATCCCGCAAAGCCCGGACCAGCCATTCACGCTGGCTCTCATCGAGAATGAAGAGTGGATCGCTGGGAGGGAGCTTGCCTAGCAGGCGCTCGCGCTGGGCGGGCGGCAAATAATCGTCGAATGTGTGTCCGGGCGTCTGCCGCAATGCGAGCTGTGGCAGCAGACGCTGGCGCATCTGCAGGATCTGCACTGCCGTTCTCTGCCCGAGCGGCGTCACGAGCGCGTCGTTCGCCTCCGGGTCGTCGGGGTTATTGAGGTCGGGAATGCCGTCGATGCGGGTCTGAGCCATCCGCATATTTTAGCACAAAATGCTATTTTCAGCCATTAGGCGCTGTC
>CAZFBZ010000005.1:20009-38615 GCA_964517345.1 uncultured Candidatus Peribacteria bacterium
CTGCTCGCGGTGCCGCCCGAAGAGTTGCAGCAGGACATCCGCTCCTGCGGGCACTATCGCAACAAGGCGCGCCACCTGCAGGGCGCCGCGCGGTTGCTGCTGACCCAGTACAAAGGCGAGGTGCCGGGCACGATGGATGAGTTGCTGGAACTGCCCGGCGTCGGCCGTAAGACGGCCACGGTCATCCTGTATTCCATCTTCGGCCAGGAGGCGGGCATCGCGGTCGACACGCACGTGTGGCGCGTCGCGCGGCGCCTGGGCCTGACAGACCGTAACGATCAGAAGCGCATCGAGCTGGATCTGATGCAGGCCACGCCGCGGCCCAAGTGGGGGCGGCTGCATACATTGCTCATCATGCATGGGCGGGCGGTCTGCACGGCGCGGGCGCGGCAGTGCGCGGCATGTCCGTTTGCCAAAAGCTGCCCGTCGTCGTCGGTGATGAACCGGGTGGACCGCGGCGGCATCGGGCACAAACAGGTCCGTAAAAAACCCCCGCGCTGATCACTCTTTCCCGCCGTCACAGCACGTTTCACACAGCGTCCCGCAGACCGTACAGAAGCGCTTGAGCTTCTTCTCCGTCAGTCCGCCGCCGCACACGGGGCAGCGGTCGGCGCAGGCGTCATGAGCAGGCGTGTCCGTCACACAGTCATGTTAACGAAAAGGGCGGACTTGCGCCCACCCTGTTCGGCTTTGCCTCCCCGTTTAATCAGAAGTCGTAGGCCTCCTCGCCGTGGAGTGCCCGGTCCAGCCCCTCGGCCTCTTCGCGCGGATCGACGCGGATCGTCATGAAGAGCATGAGCACGCGCAGGATCAGCCACGTCACGACGAACGCGAAGACCATGGCGATACCGGTGCCGTAGAGGTTGCTGAGGAACTGCGCGGTGTTGCCCTCCAGCAGTCCGGCGAAGCCGCCGATCTCCTTGGCGGCGAACACGCCCGTGAGGATCGATCCCACGATGCCGCCCACGCCGTGGCAGCCCCACACGTCGAGCGCGTCGTCCCAACCCATCTTCATGCGGAACTTCACCGCGTAGAAGCACACGAGGCCGCCAGCCAATCCGATGACCAGCGCCGCCCACGGCTCCACGTAACCCGCCGCGGGGGTGACCGCCACGAGACCGGCGACCGCGCCCGTCAGCGCGCCCACCATGCTGGGGCGGCCGTCGACGAGACGCGAGAGCAGCAGCCACGTGACCATGGCGGCCGAGCCGCCGAGAGCGGTGTTCACAAACGCGAGCGCCGCCTGACCGTTGGCGCCGAGCGCGCTGCCGGCGTTGAAGCCGTACCAGCCGAACCAGAGCAGGCCGACGCCGAGCGCGACATACGGAATGTTATGCGGGAGATGCTTGGTGTTGGTGCGCTTGCCGAGCACGCAGATGGACGCCAGCGCCGCCATGCCCGCGCTGATGTGCACGACCGTGCCGCCGGCGAAGTCGATGGCGCCGAGTTTGGCGATCAGACCGCCGCCCCAGACCCAGTGCGCGAGCGGCGCGTAGATCAGGATGCTCCAGAGCACGAGGAAGACGAGATAGGCGCGGAAGTTCATGCGGTCCGCGAATGCGCCCGTGATGAGTGCGGGGGTGATGATGGCGAACATCATCTGGAAGACGAAGAACGCGAGGAACGGAATATCGACGCCATACGTCGCGTGCGGGGCGAGACCGACGCCGCGCATCAGCACGTGGTCGAATCCGCCGATAAGTCCGCCCGTATCCGGGCCAAAGGCGAGTGAGAACGTCAGGAGCGCCCAGAGCACGGTGACGACGCCCATCGCGATAAAGCTCTGCATCATGATCGTCAGCACGTTCTTGTGTTTCACCAGGCCGCCGTAGAAGAAGGCGAGACCCGGAGTCATTACTGCGACCAGCGCTGCGCAGATCAGCACGAACGACGTGTCTGCGGCATTGAGGATATCGGGCATTGTGGAGGGAGGAAGAAGAAGGGCCGGGAGTGGAAAGACGCAGCGGGGAGTCGAACAGTCTCCCCGCTGCGGGAAAGATCAAACGTCGAAGTAGCGGAAGAACTCGTTGGGCGTCGGGCGCTTGGCCTCGTCCTCGATCTCGCCGCGCTTCACGGCGATGTAGTCATTGAGGTAGTCCATGGTGAACACGCCGGAGTCGATCAGGTACTTGTGGTCCTTTTCGAGGGCGTCGAGCGCTTCGCCCAGCGTCGCCGGAGCGTGTATGATCTTATCCAGTTTCTTCTTGTCCATGCTGTAGAGGTTCTCATCGGTCGCGGGCCCCGGATCGAGCTTGTTCTTGATGCCGTCGAGACCGGCGAGGAGCATCGCGGAGAAAGCGATGTACGGGTTGGCGGCGGGGTCCGGAGAGCGGAACTCGATGCGCTTGGCCTTCGGATTGGTGGAATACATCGGGATGCGGATCGCAGCCGAGCGGTTGCGTGCCGAGTAGATGAAGTTCACCGGAGCTTCGAAGCCCGGGACGAGACGCTTGTAGCTGTTGGTCGTCGGGTTGCACAATGCGCAGAGCGACCGTGCGTGCTTGAGCAGCCCGCCCATGTACCACAGGGCCATCTTGCTGAGGCCGGCGTACTCGTTGCCCGCGAAGAGCGGCTTGCCCGCCTTCCAGAGCGACTGGTGGACGTGCATACCCGATCCGTTGTCCCCGAAGATCGGCTTGGGCATGAAGGTCACGGTCTTGCCGAACTTATGCGCCACGTTGCGGGCGATGTACTTGTAGCGCATGAGCTTGTCGGCCATCTTCAGGAGTTCGTCGAAGCGCATGTCGATCTCGGCCTGGCCACCCGTGGCGACCTCGTGGTGGAACGTCTCGATCTCGATGCCTGCGCGCTCCATCTCCATGACCATTGTGGCTCGCAGGTCCTGCTGTTTGTCCGTCGGCGATGCCGGGAAGTAGCCTTCCTTGTGACGGATGGTGTAGCCAAGGCTGCGGCACTCCTCCTCTCCGCCGCCGCAGTTCCAGGTGGCTTCTTCGCTATCGACGCGATAGTGGGCCGATCCCGCGTCGCAGGCGTAGCTGACGTGGTCGAAGATGAAGAATTCCGCCTCGGGTCCGAAGTACGCCTTGTCGGCGACGCCGGACTTCTTCAGGAAATCCATCGCGCGCTTGGCGATGGTGCGCGGGCTGCGCGGGTAGAGCGTGCGGGAGAGGGGATCCTCGACGTCGCAGATCAGCGACAGGGTGGGCTCGTGCATGAAGCCGTCCACGATGGCCGTGGAGGTGTCCGGCACCAGGAGCATGTCCGACTCATGGATCTGCTGAAAGCCGCGGATACTCGATCCGTCGAAGCCTGCGCCGCCTTCAAGCACCCCTTCCAGTTCGTGGATAGGCTTGCTCGTGTGCTGCATCGTGCCGGGCACATCGACGAAAGTGAGATCCATGATCGTGCAGTTGTGTTTTTTGGCGAACGCCACAATTTCCTTGGTGGTCATAGGTGTGGGAGGGGGAAGAGGAGGTGAAGAAGACGATCCCTTGTACCCTCCCCAGCGCCCGGCGCTCCAGCCACCGAATGAACACAATTTTTTTTCTGTTCATTTTTTGAACAACACGACAAAAATCCTGTTTTTTCCAGTTCCAGACCGCATTTTTCCTGCTACGATCTTCACCGATCCGCTGCGCTTCCCCCCGGGGTCGTTCGGATCGATTACATCTTGTCGCACGTTCCCGACTATGGCGAAAGACTTGCAGCACGTTCTCCAGGCGATCGGTCTCCAGGACACCGAGGCGCAGCTGTACCTCGCGGGGCTCCAGCTGGGCTCGGCTCCGGCCTCCGAGTATGCCAAGTCCACGTCCATCAACCGCATCACGGCCTATAACATGCTGGAGCAGCTCGTGCGCCGCGGGCACTTCGCTGTCGTCAAGAAAGTGCGCGGCAAGTGGTACGCGCCCGTGGCTCCGGAATACTTGGCGCTTGAGGCGCGCAAGAACGCCGACGCGCTGCAGCGGGTTCTGCCCGAGCTGCGGTCCATGCAGGGCAAGCAGGAGCGCAAGCCGCATGTGCGGTTCTTTGAGGGGTGGGAGGGCATGCGCCGCGTGTACGAGGACACCCTGACGGCCAAGACCGAGCTGCTCAACTTCAGCAACAGCGCGGTGATCCGCCGCTTCTGGAAAAACTATGACGAAGAGTACGTGGAAGAGCGCGTGAAACGCGGCATCCATCTGCGTGGCATCGCTCCGGATGACGCGGCAGGCCGACGCGTGCACGGCGAGGACCGCAACAAGCTCCGCGAATTCCGCCTGGTCTCGGCCTCGGATTTCGATTTTGCCAACGAGATCAACATCTACGACCACAAGGTCGCTATCTGCAGCTTCGGCCCCGAGGCCGCGATGTTCGGCGTCATCATCGAGAGCAAAGAGGTGGCGGGCACGCAGAGACAGATCTTTGAGATGGCGTGGAGGTATGCAGGTGCAAAACCCAAAAAATAACTCCTGTTTGTCGTGGTTCGACTACGCTCACCCTGACAAACAGGGGCACCCTGATTTCGCTGAATGATGGCAAAGCTATGTCACTCTGAGCGTAGTCGAAGAGCGACATAGCTTGGACGACCAACTGCCCGCACGCTCCTCTTGTGGCCACCCCCGTTTACGGTATCGTTGCGGGCACTCTTCATCCTGCATGAACCCGCTTCTTGCTCTTGTTATCACCTGCGCGCTTGCCAAGACCCCCGCCTCCTCGACGGAGCCAGTTTTGATTGCGCATTATATGCAGGAACTGTCCCCAGCCGCGGCATCGTCGTCCTCCATGGCTGTGTCCGCGAGCGGGTCGGTGAAGGTTGCATCCGGCGCCACGCACTCCGTCATGGCACGGCTATCCTCCGGCACTCTGGCCGCCGCCGTGAGCTCATCGTCCGTGTCGTCGCGTCGCAACCCCTACAGCACGATGGGCGTGTACCTGACACCGGGCAGCATGAAGCGCGCGGACTTCTACGATGCGACGCTTCAGAGCCTCGTGGATGCTGGCGCATCGTCGGTCATTTTCGACGTCAAAGGATCTTACGTGTATTTCGCCACCAATGCGCCGCTGCCCAACGAGATCGATCTCGTGCTGCCCAGCTACGATCTGGCCGCGGTCATCCAGAAGGCGCACGACAAGGGCCTCTATACCATCGGCCGCTTCATCGCGCTGAAAGATCCGCTCTTCGCCGAACGACGTCCTGAGGTGCAGATTCGCCATCCCGTGTCCGGCGTGAGCGTCGGCGCGCTGTGGGTGGACGGCTCGGTACCCCTCGTGCACGAATACAACCGGCAGGTACTTGTGGATCTCATCCAGTCGAAGATCGACGAGGTGAACTTCGACTACATCCGCTTCCCCACGGAATACGCGCCGCAGGCCATCGGCATCCTGGGTCGTGAGAAGGCGGACAAGGTCGAATCGTTCCTCCTGATGGCCCGCCGCACGATCAATGAGGTGAACCCGAACGTGAAGCTCGGCATCAGCACCTACGCGATCCTCGGTTGGAACTATCCCATCAATGTGGAGGCGCTCGGCCAGGACTTCGTCCGCTTCGCCCCGCTGGTCGACGTGATCTCGCCCATGGCCTACCCCAACAGTTTCGCCCAGAACGCGTACTACCGTCCCGGCAAGGATCCCCGCAGCCGCATGTACTTTCTGGTGTGGCGCACGCTCGACGGTTACGCCAGGCTCCTTGGCCCCGAACAGGCGTGGAAGCTGCGCCCGTGGATCCAGGGATACGGCGCTACCGCGAAAGACATGCGCGAGCAGATCGATGCGGTCTACGACGCGGGCATGTGCGGCTTCCTCGTCTGGAACGCCGCCAACGCGTATGGCGTCTCGTATGAGGCGATCAAAGGCCTGCCTGAGCCGCCGGAGCGCTGTCGCTGAAACGGCCGGAGGGTGCTTCCTCCGGATGCCGGGGACAGGGTAATCTGCGCTTATGCAGCAGTACCTTGATCTTCTAAAGACCGTCCTCGAGACGGGGCAGAAGAAAGACGACCGCACCGGCACAGGGACACTCAGCCTCTTCGGGTATCAGATGCGGTTCGATCTGAACAAAGGCTACCCGCTGCTGACGACCAAAAAACTCCACACACGGTCGATCTTTCACGAACTCCTCTGGTTCCTCCACGGCGACACGACGCTCGGGTACCTCCACGACAATAAAGTGACGATTTGGGACGAATGGGCAACGGCCGAGCAATGCGCGCGCTTCGGCAGAAAAGAGGGGGATCTGGGCCCGGTCTACGGCCACCAGTGGCGCAACTATGCCGCGACGCTCAAGCCGGACGGCACCTACGCCCAGGACGGCGTCGATCAGATTATGCAGCTGGTGGAAGGCATCAAAAAGAACCCCAACAGCCGACGCCATATCGTCACGGGATGGAATCCCAAGGAGGCCGACCAGGTCGCGCTGCCCCCGTGTCATACGCTGTTTCAATTCTATGTCGCGGGCGGAAAACTCAGCTGCCAACTCTACCAGCGCAGTGCCGACATCTTCCTCGGCGTGCCGTTCAACATTGCGTCCTATGCGTTGCTTACGCACATGATCGCGCAGGTCTGCGGGCTGCAGGTGGGGGATTTCGTTCACACACTCGGTGACGCCCACCTGTATCTCAACCATCTCGATCAGGCCAAAGAGCAGCTCTCGCGCAGCCCGCGCCCGTTGCCGCAGCTCACGCTCAATCCTGTCGTCAAAGATCTCTTCGCATTCCGTTTCGAGGACATCGAGGTCACGGGGTACGATCCGTATCCGTCTATCAAAGCTCCCATCGCCGTCTGATGATTCTCTCACTCATAGTCGCGGCATCGGAAAATAACGTCATCGGAAAAGGCGGCAAGCTGCCGTGGCACCAGTCCGCGGACTTGCAGTACTTCCGTAAGGTCACGCGCGGGCATCCGGTGATCATGGGACGCAAGACGTTTGAATCCATCGGCCGGGTGCTGCCGGACCGCACGAATATCGTGATCTCCAATACGCTGAAACAGCCACCTGGTGGCGAATATGTGGTCAAAGGCGATCTCGTGGAGGCGCTCATCTTCTGTGTGAACCGCGGAGAGAAGGAGGTCTTCGTCATCGGCGGCGGCGAACTGATGAAGAGCTATCTCCAGCTGGAAAAAGAATTCACCGAGCTCGCGAAGCATCCCATCACCGATCGTCTGTATCTCACGCGCATTCATACGGACATCGATGGCGGAGACGCATTCTTCCCGGCCGATGCGATCAACTGGAAAGAGTGGAAGCAGGTCGGCGCCGCCGAGAGGCACGAGGCTGATGAGAAGAACGATCACGCGTACACTTTCCTTGTCTACGAGCGCCACCCGCGTCGCTGAGAAAGACTTCGCGCATCGCCAATACGGCGCAGTGCGATACCGTTTCCGCTCTTCCGCAGGAGATTATCTCACCCGGGTGGTTGCATTTCGCGCGCGGCGGATGATACTTGGGTCAGTCATTTCTTCCCCCCACTACAGTATGGACGCTACCAATCTGAAGGTTTACGAAGGGGAGACGCTCGAGGACGACGTTGCCGTCGCCGAAGCGCCGGAGGCGATCGAGGATGTTGATGCCGAGGAGGTGAAACGCACGCTCGAAAAGGCGATCAAAGAGTCCGCCGACCGGGCGAAGGAGATGTCGACTCCCATGGCTGCCTAAATACGGAGGGCAGAAGAAGAAGGGCCGCGGAGAATCGAACAGCTCCGCGGCTTTTTTTTGTGTATTCACCAAACAGGTGAATACGCCCGTTCCCTCCGGTTTTTGCGGCGATCGCAACTCCCGACTTTTTGGCTTATTGAAGACCTAATTCCGCCGCAAGAACTTTCTCCCGCTTCTTTGGTACCGTCCTGTCCGGACCGGGTGATAATTGGCGCGTATGGCATACCTTGATACAGCACCGGCAGGAGTCGACGTCGACCAGGATGTTGCCGCCGAGGCCCAGCGTCTGGAACTGGAAACGGTGAAGCGCGCAGCCACTACGGGTGACGCGATCCGCACGATGTACGAGCTCGGACACCAGCTGAAGGAAGGCGGACCGGAGACCGAGGAAATCCAGGGCGTGACGCAGGAGAGCCGCGCCGCGGTGGGGGAGCTGATCCAGAACGACGCGAGCGCTGCCGAGGATGTCGTCGGGTCGAACACGAATCTCAAGCTCAATGTCGAACTTGTTGGCACGTCCACCAAGGGCCGCGCGTTCGTTGGGGGCGGAGACGGCGGCGTAGAGCTGGCCAATAATGCGGTTGTCGGCTTATCGGATGCGGCGAAGGCTGAAGAGGCCAACGACCTGATCGCCCACGAGCGGTCGCATGCCAACGATCAGAAACCGATGGGATCCGTCTATACGACCGAAGAAGTCACGTCTTTCGATCTCCATGAATTGCGCTCCGAGAAGGCCGGCGCAGAAGCCCGCGGCGAGAACGAGAACACCGTCCGCGACGATGCCCCGCCGGAGTACGTGGAGGCCCATGGCACCGGCGCCGAGCTGGAGCAGTGGGGCGTGAGCTCCGACAGGTTCGACGAACACATCGCCGCAGGCGATACCGTCGGCCTGCAGGCAGATCTCATCGAGGGCGGTCTGGACCGCGGCAAGCTCCGTCTGGCGGATGTCGTGAAGAATGCCGCAGAGAACGGTGCCGAATACGCCAACGCCGCGGAGCGGGTTCTGCAGGAGCGTGAGTTCACCAATGAAGAAGTTGCCGAAGTGCTGGCGCTCGCTGCCTGAAGCTCAGCCCCGGATCAGCTCCAAAAACTCCTGGCGCGTCCGGGCGTCTTCCTTAAACAGCCCTTTCACATGGCTCGTGACGGCTTGGGAATGCTGCTTCTCCACGCCGCGCATCATCATGCAGAGGTGACTGGCTTCGATGACCACGCCGATGCCCTTGGGCTTCAGCAGCCGGTCCAGCGTGTCGCAGATCTCCTGCCCGAGCCGCTCCTGCACCTGCAGCCGGCGGGCGTACATATCGATGATGCGGGGGATCTTGCTGAGGCCGATGACGTGCGAGGAGGGGATATAGCCCACGTGCACCTTGCCGAAGAACGGCAGCAGATGATGCTCGCAGAGCGAGTAGCACTCGATGTCCTTCACGATGACCATGCCGTCGGTGTCACTGGGGAACAATGCGCCTTCGACGATCTTCTTCTCGTCTTCGCCGTAGCCGGACGTCAGGAATTTCCAGCTTTCCGCACAACGCTCCGGCGTGCTGCGCAGGCCCGGACGCGCAGGGTCTTCGCCAATGGCCGTGAGGAGATCGCGGAACAGATGATCCATGGTCAGCGTCCGAGGAAGTTATCGATGGCGGTTTCAAACGAGTCGATCGGCATCGCGCCGCTGATCATGTGCCACTGCCCGCTCGGCACGTGGAGGATGAACGTGGTCGGCGTGCCGTCCACTCCTGCGGCTGTGCCCAGGTCAAGATCGGCCTGGATGCGGGCCTGCGCGCGCCCCGATGCCATGCAGGCATCAAAGAGCTTCAGGTCGAGGCCCCAGTCCGCAGCCGAGAGGCGGGGATCCGGCGTCTCGCGCCAGTAGAGGTCAAACAGCACGCTCCAGAACATCGCTTCGCCCTTCTGCTCCAGCGCGCATTCCATGCCTTCGGCTCCCCTCTGAGAATCCGGCTGGAACGAGAGCGGATAATGGCGTGCGATCCATTGGAGCGTGCCCGGCTTCTTGCCGTTGTATTTGTCGTAGAGCAGCTTGAGCGTCTGGTGGTGCTTGCGGGAGAACGGATCCCCCACGCCGCCGTAGACGATCATGGCAATGGGTGCGGACGGCGAGCCGCGGACATGGTCGTTCGCGCGCAGCGCAGGCGGCTCCCCCTGCGGTTCGGGCACCGGGACGGGTGCCGGATACGACGGCTGGGGGTCGTAGACATAGGGTTCGCTCTTCTGGAGCTTGTTCTTGAATGCACGATCGACCACTTCGGAGATGGTCTCGGCGGGGACAGCTCCCATGACCGTTTCCCACTCGCCGGTTTTGTTCACGACCACGAAGTTCGCGGGCGTGCCGCTCACGCCGGCTTCGGTACCGGCGTTCACGATGGCTTCAATGCGGGCGAGGTGACGGTCGTTCTTCATGCAGGCGTCGAAGTCCGCCTTCCGCGTTCCCACCGACTTGGCCGCGGCCGGGATCAGGGCGGCGGTCAGGCCGCCGTTCGTCTCCGCGCGCCGGAAGAGCAGGTCATGGAACTTCCAGAAGGCGTCATTGCCCTTCAGCTCCGCTACGCATTCGCCGGCCTCGGCCGCATCCATCGCGTTGGGGTGGATGGCGGAGAGGGGGAACGGCCGGTACACCCAGTTCACTTTTCCCCGGTATTTGCGGAGGATGAGCTTCATTGTCGGGACATGGCGGCGGCAGAACGGACACTCGAAGTCCGAGTACTCGATGATCGAGACCTGCGCCTTGGCGTTGCCCCGGATATGTTCGGCGGGATCGACCTGCAGCGTGTCGGCCGCGAGCGCGGGGACGGCTGCCAGCGAGCAGGCGAGAGCGGTGAGAACGGAGAGGCGAAGACGCATGTCAAAAAGAGGGAACGGGAGGGGGCGAGTGTAGCATAAACCGCTCGGGAAGACTCACAGGATGAGGTCTGTCCTCTCACAGGACTGGTCGCGCGTATTGGTCAGCAGATGGCCCCACGGGCGTTGTAGCAGGGGGTGCAGCCCGGAGGGCGGCAGCAGTTCCAGCAGAGGTTCCAGGACGAAGCGGCGACTGTGCATGCGGGGGTGTGGGAGGGTCAGCGCGTCCGTCGATACGACCCGGTCCCCATAGAGCAGCAGATCCAGATCGATGGTCCGGGGGCCGAACCGGAATGCCGGAGCCTTGCCCAGGTCCGTCTCGATGCCACGCAGTGCCTCCGCGACGGCCTCGGGGGTGTCGTCGGTTTCCATGATCGCGGCCGCATTGAGGAACGCGTCCTGGGAGGCGTACTCCATTGGCGCCGTCCGATAGACATGCGAGAACCGGATGTCCGGCCAGCGGGCGCGCAGGGCGTCAGCCGCCGAGTGCAGATTGGCGTCCGGAGCGATATTCGAGCCGAGGGCGATGCAGACCGTGGCCATGGGCACAGCCTACCAGTCTCCGGCAAGTCCGCTCACTCCGCCGTCTTCCAGAGTTGTTCGAAGAGCGCGCGCTGCGTTTCGGCCAGGGGCGGCGCGAAGATCTCCACGGCCGAGACCTGACGTTCGCCGTATGCCACCATGCAGATGCGGTCTCCGCACAGGATGCAGTCTGACGAGAATGTCATGCCTTCTGGCAGCAGCCGGATCTGGTGCCGCGGGGAGGCATACCGGTCGCGGTAGGCTGTGGCTTCCGGGCACCGCACCAGCAACTCGCGGGCCTTGCCGCCGGCCTCGCGCAGCGCGGTGGGGATCTGCTCGTAGTATTCCGGCAGCATCTTGCTGACGACGGCCGGATTGAAGAACGTGCAGTAGTCCTTCTCACCCAGCAGAGATTCGTACATGCGCATGACGGCTTCACGCCCCTCCGAGAACTTCACTTTGGGCGTGATGCTCATCGAGCTCTCCATGGCGGTTAGTTTCGGCAGTTCCTCCTCCAGCAGATCGAGCGTCTGGCGGATCTGGCGCTCGCGGGTCATCAGGATATCTTTGAGCGACTGCACCGGCACGCATTTGACGAACTTCACTCCCGCGCGCTCGAACTCCTCAATAAGCTGAGCCTCGCGCAGGCGATCGAGCACGAAGTACATGCTGGAACGCGGGATACCTGCGTGCTTTGCGACGACGCTCACCGGCTGCGCCCCGAGGGAGAGCAGAGTCAGGAAGACATCGGATTCCTTGCGGGTCAGGCCGAAGCGGCGGAGGAGCGTATGCATGTGTGCTGCCGATAGATACCGACAACACTATTATAGTGTAAATACTCCGCTAAACAATGAATTTTTGACATATAGAAACTATTTGTTGTGCATCATAAACAGATAGATACCATCCTTCGGCCATGGCCCTGCGCATCGAATCCGTCGTCCCGCCGCGCGAAGACAAACCGCATGTGGAGATCGTCCGTCTCGCGGGCGACGAAGCACCGCGGCTCATCGACACGTTCAAAAAAGAAGCAGATGCCGCTCCTCCCGATCACTACGAATCATGGGCGCGCCAAGCTGCCCGCCTTCATGCTCTTGATCCGTCGCGGCCGCGGGTCGGGTTCTACCAGATGCTCGTCGACGGAAACCGCGGCGCGATCGATACACTCCTAAAAAGAGCGTCTCCCGCGGAGCGCGCGTCCGTGAAAGAGGAGGAGGACCCCCAGCGCTTCAGGGTCATCTGCACGCATTTGCTCTCATTCAACGAGAACGCGCGCCGCCTGATGCTGGAGTGCACGCGCGTGCATTCTCCCTGGTTCATCCAGCAGGGGGACGGCCGCGAGATTGCCCGCACCTTCCACGAAATGTCCGCGGCCGTCACCGACAATCCGCTGTACCTGGATTTCCTGTTCCAGCAGGTCTCCCGTTCGCGCGAGGCGCACAAGACGCGTTTCGGCAGGGCGCCGAATCATTTCCGCATTGTCACCCACTGCACGCGCAACATCGCCCGCCCGGGCCGTGTTTTCCGCCTGCCGGAGGACTATGCAGCGGGCAGTGCGGACAGCAGGCACCAGGACGATATCCGCGGCTACGCACTCACGGCGATGCCCGTTGAACGGACCCCGAACGCCACGGGCGCCGAGAGTACCTTCTATGACTGTGGCGCGCAGGAGCCCTTCCTTCGCCACACGCTCGGGGTGGGGGAGGCCGCCATCGTCTACGACCCGGAAACCCAGCACGGCGTGACGCCGCTGCAGACCACCGATGAACGCGATGCCGTGCGGACCACCGTCGGTCTCGACGAACACATCATCGACCAGCGGGATTACGCGGAGCTGCTGGAACGCCACGCCCGCATGGCCCACGTTATCCTTGAGAAGAACGCGTGATGGTCAGCGAGGCGCTCTTGGCGTCCCGGAAGGGGTATTTTTTCACGGTGACGGTCACCGTCGGCAGCGCAAATGCCTTCAGGACGGCTCCAGCGATGTCTTCGGCGAGGCGTTCCACGGTGGCGCGTTCCCCGGCGGCCAGCCCCCGCACGACATCCGCCACGGCGGCGTAATCGACGGTGTCTCTGAGGGCATCGCTGCGTCCGGCGATCGAGGCATCCACGGGGAATACGACCGTCACAGACACCTGTTGCCCGACCTTCCGCTCCTCCTCCGTGACGCCGAGGCGGGTGTGGAGAGCCAGGTCATGGAGCGTGATGAGATCGGTCATTTCCCGGATGCCGAGGCTCCGAAGAGAGCCGGGTTTTCCGCGAGCGGCGAGGCCGCGACCTTCTTGAGCAGCCAGCGCGTGACGACGATGGCGGAGAACATCGAGATGGGCACGCCCATGCCGAGCGTGATGGCGAAGCCGCGGACGATCGAGGTGCCGACGATGAACAGGATGCCGCAGGTGATGAGCGTCGAGATGTTTCCGTCGCGGATGGCGGGCCACGCGTGCTTGAAGCTGGAATCGATCGCCGTCTTGAAGGTCTTGCCCTTGCGGAGCTCTTCCTTCATGCGCTCGAAGACGAGTACGTTGGCGTCCACGGCCATGCCGATGGAGAGGATGATGCCTGCCATGCCGGCCAGTGTGAGCACGATATAATCACTGGTGAAGAGCAGCAGGGGAAGCTTGAGGATGGCGAAGAGAATCACCGAGTAGACCACGAGCGCGACGTCGGCCACAAGGCCGAGCATGCGGTAGACGACGATCATGTAGATCATCAGAACGACGATGCCGATGAAAGCGGCCATCAGTGAGGTCTGGAGAGCAGCGGAGCCGAGCGTGGCTTCCACGGTGTACTGGCCGGCGAGGTGGATCGGGGCCGGGATGGCGCCGGTATTGAGGTCCTGGGCCAAGGTCTGGGCTTCCTCGACGGTGCGGCTGCCGGTGATGACCGCGCTGCCGCCGCTGATCTCGGCCTGCACGCGGGGCGCAGAGACGAGCTCGCCGCCGACGAAGATGGCAATCGGCTTATTGATGTTCTTGCGGGTCAGCTCCTGGAAGAGACGGCCGCCTTCGGCATCGAAGGTGATCTGGACCACGGGGACGCCGGTGACGGGATCCAGCGACACGGCGGCGCGCTGGAAGTGCTTGCCGTCCAGTTCGGTGTCCTTCCAGCCCGAAGGCAGGAGAGAGAAGAAGAGCGTCCGCAGCGTCACGGCCTGCTCGGTCGTGCGGACATCGCCGGCCTGCAGGCGCTTCACGATCAGGTCGGCGCGGCTCTGGGCCGAAGCGCCCTTCACGGAGAGCTGGTCATAGGCGGCCACGTCAGGTGATTTGGACGCGGCCTTATCGAGCTTGATGATGTGGTAACCGAACTGTGTTTCGACGGGTTCGGAGACCTGGCCTTGTTTGAGGGCGAATGCGGCCTGTTCGAACGACGGGGCCATGACGCCGCGGCCGAACGAGCCGAGGTTGCCGCCGTCCGCCTTGGACGGGCCGTCCGATTCCCGGCGGGCGAGACCCGCGAAGTCCGTGCCGTTGTCGAGCTGCGTCTTGAGGGACGTGGCCCGCTCGAGCGCCTGCTCCTTGGTGCGTGTCACGCCGGCGTCAGCATTGGAAGCGCCCTTGTACGAGACGAGGATGTGGCTGGCAGAAACCTGTTCCGCGCCGGGCTGGAAGCCGCGCAGGAAGAGCACGGCGGACTCCTGGTCGCCCAGCGACACGGTCTTCAGCTCGCCTCCGCGCATCACGCGGAGCGCGGCGGCAATGCGCGAGTCGACGGTGTCGGTGAGGGGGGTGTCGTCGTGCTCGGCGTATGTCGCTCCGGTCTCGGTCTTGGCGAGGAGCGCGAACGCCTTGGGCGCCTCATTGACGGTGCGGCCCGTGGCGGTGAGAGGCCGGACGACCTCCGTGATGAAGATGCCGGGCACGGTCTCTTCGGTGATCTGTCCCTTGTCGTCCTGCTGCGGCACAGTGATGCTGCCGTCCAGGCGGTAGACCTGGCCGGGCTGGCGGGTCCACATGGCTTCCAGGCCTGTCGGGAGCTCGTCGCGGAAGTACGTGTGGGCATCGCTGTAGGCCATGCCGAGCTGGGTGCCTGTGTCCTGGCCTTCTTTCTTCAGGCTGGAGCCGCTGGTGGTGATGCGGCGCATCGTGGCATCGGCCTTGGCGCGAACTTCGTTCTTGAAGTCATCCGTGACCTCGGTGAACTGCTCCTTGAACTCCAGCTGGATCGTCTTGCCGACGACCTTGATGCACTCCTGCACGTCCACGACGCCCGGACACTCCACGAGCAGGTGCTTCTCGTTGCCGATGTACGAGGGGGTGATGGTCGCCTCGCTGACTCCGAGCGCGTTGATGCGGCGCTCCAGCACCATGCGGATGGCTTCCACGAGATTGCTCTGCTGCTCCTGTACGCTCACGATCTGCGCACGCAACTGGTTGAGTTCGTCGGCGGGGGCGTTCTCCTTTTCCTTCTGGCTCAGCTGCTTCTGCAGGTTCTCCAATTGCTGGCGGATCTCTTCTTCCGAGATGCGGAAATCCAGCTGCGTGCCTCCGGCCAAGTCGAGGCCCAGGTGCAGCGCGGGCGCCTGGATGAAGCCGGGTGCCCAGCCCTTCCACGAACGCGGTGCCGCGATCAGCAGCACCAGCACCGCCACGACGGCGGTGAAAACAGGCCAAGTGTAAGAAGGGCGCTTTGCCATACAATAAAGGGTAAACCTAACTGTTCGGCAGGAGCATACGCAGCACGCGGTCAAAACACAATGCCGTTGTTCCGTCACGCAGGCCTCCTCAGAACGGCTGGAACGTCACGTGCAAGCCCACGTTCACGTCCTCCGAGAAGACTGTGGCCAGCTCGGAGCCAGGGATCCCGTCAATCGTGATGGACTGCGGATCCTGCGTGGGGGCGACTTCCAGCTTGGACATCAGAAGACCCCGCACGAAGATGCCGACGACCTTGCCAGCATTCTCCTTGAAGACGCGCTGCAGCAATACTTTGCCCTCCGGCGTGAAACTCACCACCACTGCGCCCTTGCCCGGTTCCGCGGACGTGCGGGCAGTGACCCATTCGACGTGCTTCTCGGTGACGCCGGTCTCGTTGAAGGCGCCGTACTTGTCGCTGGTGATGTCCGCGCCCTCCGAGCCCTCGGCTTCGACCATGATCCGCATGTTAAAGGGGGCGGTGAGTTGTTCCTTGAGCGCCAGCGCTGCCTTGGGGTCCTTCAGCGCAACCGTCATCTCCTCGGTTCCCGTCAGGATCACCTTGGCATCTTGCTGCTGGAGGCCGATCAGCCGGCGTTCCACCACGCGGGCGGCCATTGAGGACAGCTCCGCTTTGCGGGACGCGTCCGTGTCGTGATAGCTCAGCTTGTAGCCCTGTCCCGCGCCGCCGGCGCAGCTGGCAAGCAGAAGCAGGGTCGATGAAGCGAGGAGGAATTTGCGCATGGCGCGAGTCTAGGCGCGGCTCCGGCGCGGCGCAAACACTCACTCCATCATGTCCAGCACGGTGCCCGCCCGGATCATCTGGTTGTGGATATCGATGCCTCGCAGGCGGCAGCCCTCGTCCACCACGCAGTTGCGGAGCGTGCAGTCCACGATTGACGACCGTTCGAAGACGACGCAATCCTGCAACTGGCTCCGCTCCACCCGGCTTCCGTGGCCGATGTACACGCTGCCGACAGTCTCAGTCTCTGTCATCGTCGCGTCTTTCTCCATCATCACTTTGTTGCCGACCAGCAGACGGTGCGCGTCCAGATACGACCCGAACGAGCCGATATCCATCCACGGTTCGCGGAAGACGAAGCAGTGCACCGGCAGTCCGCGGCGCAGCAGTTCTTCGAAGAGCCCCCCGACGTTGTCCGGATGCTTCGCGGCGTGCTCCAACAGCACGGGCAGCACCGATGCGGGCAGCACTGAACAGCCTGCGCTGACGAGCGTGGTCTTGGGCTGGCGCGGCTTCTCCTCGAATCCTGCGATGCGCCCCGGGTGCTTCGGGTCCAGCAGCACGGTGCCGAACGCCGAGGCGCGCGCGGCGTCATCGATATCGTGCGCGGCGAGCAGCGTTTCTCCTTTCGCATAGCGCGCGAGAAAATCCTCCATGCGGAAACCCAGATAGTTGTCGCCGGTCAGCAGCAGCAGGTCTTCAGAAATTTTTTCGTCGCGCACCCACGCGGCCAGCGCCCCGAGCGCCCCGAGCTTGTGGTCGTCCGAGCGCGTGCCCTCCACGACGAGGTCCAGGTTCGGCCGGTTCTCCGCGGCGACCCACGCGCGGAAGCCGTCTTCAAACGCTGCGTTGGTGCTGACGGTCACGCGCATGTCCTTCGGCAATCCATCCAGCAAATGCCCGACAATCGGTCGTCCGGCCAATGGCAGGAGGGGCTTGGCGCGCTTCTCCGTGAGGGGCCACAGGCGCGTCGCGTACCCGCCGGCGAGGATGAGGGCGCGCATCGTTTAGCGGAAGAACCGTCCCCAGAATGAGAGCGACGGGCCGACGACCGTGAGCGCCTTGCCCTCCACGGACTCGATCCGCTCGTCGCGTTCCACGATGCCGAGCACGGAGGGCAGCAGCATGTAGGTGATGCCGTTCGCCCGGCAGGCGCTGAGCAGGTTGAGGGACTGCTCGAGGTCGCTGCACTGGATCAGATGCGTGATCTTCTTCTCTTTGAGCACATGCTCAAGGCGGTTGAGCTTGCCGAGAACGGGCACGCCGCCGATCTCGGTGTCCTTCACGCCAGCGCCGTCGAGGACCGCCACCGGGCGCAGCGGACTCCGGCGCGACTCCAGCAAATCAATCAGGTGACGCGACTCGCGCGTGACACCCACGATCAGCGTGGGGAAGCACGGGGGATCGCGGCGCAGCATCATGCGCTTGAACCGCTCGAAGACGAGATGCCACGCCCACAGCAGGATCGTGCTGAAGAGAAACGCCTGCACCAGCAGCAGGCGGCTGAAGAACGTCGTATAGAGGAAGTAATACGCGAGGGCGAAGAGCGCCGTGCCCGCGATGTTCGCGTACACGACCGAGGCCGCTCCGCGCAGCGTCGACTGCGAGCGCGTCAGGCCGAAGGTGCCTGTGCTGATGAACACCAGCAGCCAGAGCGGCGCGACCACCGCGACGACCGTGAGGTACGGTCCTATGGGGAACTGGCTGGAGAAGATGAAGCCGACGCGCGCGAAGTACGCGAGCACGTATGCGCATGCAAAAAGCAGCAGATCACTCGCAAGCCAGAGTCCCAGGAGCAGCGGACGGCGCATCGGTTCCAGCGTAAGCGAAGATCAGATCCCGGTCGAGGCGTCGAGCCAGGTGAAGGGCATTTTCGTCGCGTCCCAGGCGATCGTGCCGGTCCACGGTTCTCCCACTGCGACGGCGCGCTCCTTGGGCATGTAGCTCTCCAGCCAGGCCAGCTTGCGGGCGAGCGACTGGTTCACCGCCGCGCGGGCACGGAAGGCGTCTTCGTTGGTCATGTAGTACGTCACGCTCTCGGCGAGATCCTCGAACGGTCCGCCGGTGCGCGCGTAGCCCGTCACGTGGTCTTCTTTCTTGTTGCCGTCGACGCGTTCCGTGTTGTTCTTCCAGGAGATCGCGTAGAACAGCGCGCTCGGATCGCTGGCGAGGACCGGCGTGTTGCCGTCGCGGAACGGCGAGGCGGGACCGCCCGTGCCATCGATGCACGTGAGATCCTGGAAATGCCCGAGACCCTCATGGAG
>CAZFBZ010000006.1:0-2617 GCA_964517345.1 uncultured Candidatus Peribacteria bacterium
CCGCCAAGATACTGGAGCAGATGTACGGTTCCGGCGTCACTCCAGTTCATCATGCACACTGAGTCCCCCCGCCGCCATGCTTGAGATCTTCCAGCACGACTTCATGATCCGGGCCTTCGCGGCCGGCATTGTCACGGCAATCATCGCTCCATCGATCGGCTTGTTCCTGGTCACGCGCCGGTATTCATTTCTCGCCGACACGCTCGCTCACGTTTCATTTGCCGGTGTCGCCGCGGCCGCGATCACGGGCACGCAGCCGATCATCGCCTCGCTCATCGCATCGATCGGCGCGGCGCTGTGCGTCGAGCGGCTGCGGGAAACACGCACAGTGCTCGGCGAGTCCGCGCTGTCGCTGTTTCTCTCCGGCGGCCTGGCCCTCGCCGCGGTGCTGCTCTCGATCGCACCGGGTGCAAGCGCGGGACTGTCCGGACTGCTCTTCGGCAGCATTGCGACGGTCGCCAGCGAAGATCTGTGGCTCATCGGCACGCTCGGTGGCGCCGTGATCGTCATCATTGCACTGCTGTACCGGCCGCTTTTCTGTATCTCGCTCGACGAAGAACTCGCACTCGCAGGCGGACTTCCCGCCGGCTGGATCAACCGCCTGCTCATCGTGCTGGCAGCCGTGACGGTCTCGGTCTCCATGCGCGTCGTCGGCGTGCTGCTCGTCGGCGCACTGATGGTCATCCCCGTGCTCGCGGCCATGCAGTGGGAACGGAGTTTCCTGAAGACGTTCTTTCTCTCGGTCGCCATCTCATTGCTCTCCACCTGCATCGGACTCATCGCGTCCTATGAGCTGGGCATCGCCAGCGGAGGCACCATCGTGCTCGTCTGCATTGCCTTCTTTTTGCTTGGCGTGCTGCGGAAAAGGCTGTCTGCGTGAAGAATACTGCACAAAACCAGGAATAGCCGTAGACTGTGCCGCTATGGCGAACATACCGTCCGTCAAACCCGTGGAGCCGGAGGAGGAGATCGTCCTGACGACCCACGGATCGGAGATCTACGTGGTGGCAGGACAGACCCGCACGCTGAGCGCGGTGCTACTGCACGGCAAACAGGCATCGTCGCTGATTGAAACCCGCGTGCAGTACGTGACACCCTCCGGCGACATTCTGCACGGAGCAACGTATCAGGGATACGGACGGAAGGGCGAAACGCAGGATCGCGTGCTGCTGGACCTGGAGAATAACGCGGCGGCGCTCATCGACGGCTACGGGAAAACACTTGGCGAATACGCGGCAGCCATCATGCAACGCGCGCTGCGCGCGTCCGACGTGCGCGCAGGCGTGACCGCGGCGCAGACCGCGATGACCGAGGAAAAGCTCGCAGGGAAGGCAGGAGCCTGCTTCATGCGAGCTGCAATCATCGTAACGCCCGGCGGTAAGGAACTGGATCCGGCGGGCGCAGGCGACGTGCACCTGCTCGTGCTGGATGACAAAGACGACATCGTCTACGAATCGGTGGACGAAAACGAGGCGGCGGTCGCGGTGCAGACCGGCCTCATGACACCCGACGAAGCTCTCTATCTGGACGACGACAAGCGTCGCACCATCACCAATTCCATTGGAGCAGGCCACGGACGGGTGACGCAGCGGCCGCGCATCCCGCTCAAGAGGGGCTACCGCTTCGTGCTCTACACCGACGGTCAGGGCGATAACCTGACCGGAGAGGAAACCCGCGATCTCATGCGCGGGCAGGACACTATCATTGCCATCGCCCGGATCGGCAGCGTGGTGGAAAAGCGCATGCGCGATCTGTTCGTCATCCTCGGCAACACGCCTGACCGGAAGACATCCGGCAGGTACTCCGACGGCTATCTGTGCAAGCCCAAATGGGACAATCACGGCCTTATAGTGGGCGAAATCACCTGAGATTAGGCGAAGCCAGAATATTGCTTATTTATTATAAATATTGTATAATAATATCAACATTCACTTCCTTCCCCGCATCACAATGATGGGCGGCTGCTCGAACCGGGTACTGACGCGCGTGGAAAGCCTGTTCGGCGTCTTCATGGCCCTGCTGCTGCCGGGCCTGATGGCAGGCGGAACGGCAATGGTCGAAATGACGGCCATGGTCCTGCGCTAAAGGCGCTCCAACAATGAAACAGATGACTCACGGGTCCTCTCCGATCCGTGAGTTTTAAAAATACATTCAATACATTATGTCACCCTGAGCGGAGGCGAAGGGCGGCTGACGTAATATATGTCATCCCGAGTAGAAAGCCGCGGAGCGGATTTCGTAACGAGGGACGGTAAGTATTGTCATCCTGAGCGTAGTCGAAGGACAGTCATTCTCTCTGGGGCGCCAAAGAAGTGCCCAAGAAAACTCACTCGCATGACTCACGCTTTCTACAGAAAGCGCTCGGCATGCTCGATCTTTTATTGAAGGGGCCGGGTTCCGGAAATAGGTGTGTGTTGTTTTGTGCAGCTTCCACTGGTCTTGCTGGCCTGTACGGGGTGGTCCGCGCGCCATTTCCGGTTTTCCACACCCACTCAAACACGGCTTCCCTGTGCAGAAAAATGACAATCGATCCGTTTCGGATTTCCCGCCGCGGGACGTCCGGGAATTCGGGTGCAGACTGTTGCGCAGACCGTGGCATACAAGCCGCCGTCACTTT
>CAZFBZ010000006.1:2717-28350 GCA_964517345.1 uncultured Candidatus Peribacteria bacterium
GGAATTCGGGTGCAGACTGTTGCGCAGACCGTGGCATACAAGCCGCCGTCACTTTGCCCCCCCAACGCTCCCCGGGAAACCGGAGGCCGATTCGGCGTACTCGACCCCAAGGTCCTTCTCCCCGATATCGCCGCGGAAGAGCGGGGACGGGTGTTTGATCTGATCGGGGACGTCGATCCGTCCTTCCGCGAAGCGCCGCGCCTGCCGGCTGCCCTGGGACTCTCCACCTATGTCTATCGACGCACGCAGGTCTGGACGCGCAGTTATGAATTCGGGGGGCAGACCTACCGGCGATGCACGACATTCATCCAGGAATGCCGCATCTCATTCTTCCGCGTGATCGTAGCCGGTGCCGCAGGCCCGATGCTGCTGCAGGGCCGCATGATGCATGCCCGCGCCCGCCTCTACACGCTCATCACCATGAAGGATCCCGAGCCTCCACCTCCCCCGCTTCCGCAGCCGGTGATGGAGGGCGACGAGAAGAAGCCGGCCGCCGCGCCGCTGATGGACAAGCAAGACGAGCAGGATCCCCTGCACCCCCGCAAGCGCCTCATGGGCCTTGCCGAGGACGTCTTCATGGAAACCGATCCGCAGCTCAGTCTGGAAATGCACCAGCTCGAGCGCGATCCGGATTTCAGCGTCCCATCTGTTCCAGAGCTGACCTCGCCGCCCGATTCTGAGGATCGATCCGGAGAATCGCCTCAAACTGCGCGCGAGATTCCTCCTGCCGCGCCAGCCGGTAATACAGCAGCCCGAGATTGATGCGGGCGGGGATGAACGTCGGCACCAGTGCCACCGTCGTCTCGTACTCCCGCACGGCCTCGTCCGCCCGTCCCAGACCCTCCAGCGCGACGCCGAGGTTGTAGTGCGCGTCGGGGAAGAAGGCGTTGATCTTGATCGCCTGACGGTACGCTGCAATGGCCTCTTCGGCCTGTCCCAGCTGGATACGCGCGGCACCAAGGTTCGTGAACGATTCCTCGTAGAAGGGATCGATCCGCCCGGCGGCAGCGAACTCCTCAGCCGCCTGCTGGGCCTTGCCCTGCGCCAGATACACGAGTCCCAAGCCCAGATGCGATTCCTTGTTCTCGTTATTGATTGTCAGCGCCTGCGCGTAGACCTTCAGCGCGTCATCGAGGCGCCCCAGCTTGCGATACGCAGCACCCAGGTTGGCGAGGATCTTGGGGTGCTCCCGAACCGCAAGAGCCTGGTTGTACTCCTCGATTGCTTTCTCGTTATCGCCCCGCAGGCGGTAGACGTTGCCGAGGTTATTGTGGGCCACATACGAGGATTCGGGATACAGACGCAGGACATTCGTGAACAGCGTCTCTGTGTTACGCCACACGGCAGTCTGGCGGTACGAGAGGAGCATGCAGATGGCGATCGCGACGGCCCCTGCGGCCTTCACAATCGTTTCATTGCGCGGGCCGCGCCCTTCAGCGATCAGGCGCCACAGGAGCATCGTAAGCGCGATGAAAATGCCGATGGAAGGAATGTAGGCGTACCGGTCGGAGGCGAAGTAGATGTCCAGTTCGCCGCCCTTGGCGAAGTTCAGGAACGTCGGGGCAACGGTCAGCAGATAGAAGGCAAGACCGAACAGCAATTCGGGGACGCGTTTGCGCAGGAGCCATGCCACGACCGCGAGGCCGGTAAGGGCGAGGATCGGGACGTAGAAGTCCGGTGAGACGATGGTGATCGGCTTGCCGTAGGGATAGAGCAGCGAGAACGCCGCGGGCCAGAGGATCTGCGTGATGTAGAAAAACGCGCTCTTGAAGGCCATCAGGACCTTGCCGGAGAGGGATGACGATTGGATGACGCCCGTCTTGCCGAGCAGGCCGATGATGCCGAAGATGACCGAGAGCACGATGTAGGGGATCTTGTCGCGGAGCATCGCCCAGCCGATCTTGCGGCCACGGAGCAGATCGATGAGCACGAGGACCACCGGCTGCGTGATGATCATCACCTTAGAGAGCAGGCCGAGCGTGAAGGCGATCAGGCTCCAGACACGCGTTTTCGTGGATCGACTCTCCTGCCAGTACACGTACCCGATGACCGACAGCAGGAAGAAGAACGTGGAGAGCACGTCTTTGCGGGCGCTGATCCACTCCACGGCCTCGGTATGGAGCGGATGCAGGGCAAAGAGCAGCCCGCACCCCAGCGCCACCCATTTGCGTCTGAGCAGCAGGAAGGCCAGCCACGCAACACCGAGAGCGTTGAGCGTGTGCAGGACGAAGTTATCCAGGTGATACAGGAACGGGTTGTGCCCCGCGATCGCGTAATCGATCTGGTAGGTCAGGAACGTCAGCGGGATGTAGAGCTCCGGATCGTAGGTGGTGAAGATGTGCCGGAGCGAGGCCGGAGTGATCTGCCGGATAGCCGGATTGTCGTAGACCAGCAGGCCGTCATCCCAACGGACGAACTCGTTGCTCAGCGAATTGCCATACGCCAGCAGCATGAGGCCGAAGAACACGGCCACGATGCCGGCCAGCGTCTTTGGCTGCGGGAGGCGCGGCAGGGAGGCGTCTGTGAGACTCACCGGAGCACTCTAGAACCATCGGAGCCGTGGCGGAAGACGGAGGCCTGTCTACCGCGCACCGTGTGATGTATCTGGCAAGGTCCAATCTCTGGAATCCGGGGTCAAAATCTGCTATTATATTCGGATTTCTGGATCACACACACTCACACCCATTCCTATGACAATCGACGCCTGCATCGCCCACGCGATCCACACGGATCTGGACATCGTGGAAGCCCTCCCCGAGGTCCATGACATCCCGGTCGAAGAACTGGAGCTCTACGTTGAGCGCTACGTGCTCAACGTCCAGGAGTCCCTCTACAACGTCATCGTGAATCGCGGAGAGAAGTACCTGCGCGCCAAGGACGCCGCAGGCCTCTGCGCCACGTGCCTGGAATCGGGCGTCAGTCTGCCCCCGGGCATGCTGCTCAAGATGTGCCAGACCATCCTGAATCTCTCCCAGCTCGACGCCAAGTTCATCCTGGACACGGAAGAGGGCACCAGCCTCTACTACGTGAAGATGGCGATCGTCTGAACCGAACGGACAAAGACACGGCAAAGCCTGCAGAAGCGTCTCTCCGGAGACGCTTTTTCAGCGCTTGGAGAACTGCGGGGCGCGGCGGGCGCGCTTGAGACCCGGCTTCTTGCGCTCCTTGATGCGGCTGTCGCGGCGCAGGAATCCGGCGCGCTTGAGGTCGCCGCGAAGATCGGGGTTCAGGAGGAGGAGTCCGCGGCTGATGGCGTGACGGACGGCGTCGGACTGCGAGCTCTTGCCGCCTCCGACGACCCGGACGTCGACATCGAGCGTGCTCTTGTGGCCCGTCAGGACCAGCGGGGCGACGGCGTTCTCCACCGCGAAACCGTGGAAGTATTCTTTGATGGCCTTGCCGTTGACCTTCACCTCACCGGATCCCTCCTGGAAAAGCTTCGCGCGGGCGATGGACGTCTTGCGTTTGCCGATGCTCCCGAGATAGGGGCGTGCGCGTTCCGTGGTCGTCATAATGCGAGGGTGAGGGGAACCGGTTTCTGGGCGGCGTATTTATGCTCGGTGCCCGTGTAGACGTGCATGCGCTTGAGCATCTTCGGGCGGAGGCGGTTCTGGGGGAGCATGCCTTTGACGGCGAGCTCGATGACCTTCTCCGGCTTCTCCATCATTTTCTCGAGCGTGCGGACCTGCATGTGACCGAGGTAGCCCGTGTGGTGGTAGTAGAGCTTGCCCTTGGACTTGGCCGGGGAGATGGAGAGCTTGTCGATATTCACCACGATCACGTGGTCTCCGCAAAGCTGGTGGGGCGAGAAACTGGGCTTGTGCTTGCCGCGCAGGACGTGCGCGACGTTGGTTGCGACGTTGCCAATCGTCTGGCCTTCGGCATCAACGATGTACCAGATGGGAGCCGGGACGGGCAGAACGGAGGTCTTCATGCGGCGGGGGTAGCGGGCTTGGAGGAGGCGGCTTTGGCTTTCTTGGGGGCGGCGGGCTTCTTGGCGGCCTTGGGCTTGTCGGTAGCGGCGGACGACGAGACCAGCGTGGTGTCGCGGTCGACGAGCTCGAGGTTGACCAGTTCGGCGCCATCACCCTGGCGGCTGCCGAGCGGGATCATGCGGGTGAAGCCGGAGGTGCGGGTGGCGTAGCGGCTCTTGAGGACTTCCATGGCCTTCTTGGAGGCGTTCACGTGCGTCACGTAGCGGTTGATGTGGCGGATGGCGACGTGGACCGGGCGGGTCTTCACGACCGTGATGAGCTTGTCGACGAGGGGGCGGACGACCTCAGCGCGCTTCTTGGTCGTGCGGACCGTCTCGTAGAGGAACAAGGACGTCACGATGTTGCGCTGCATGGACCAGCTGTGAGCGGGTTTCTGACGGAGCCGGAGGCGGGACAAACGGTGACGCATGAGCGTGAGGCGGGGGTGGGGTCTTTGGAGGGGTAGGGATGATAGCGGGATGCGGAAATTCCGCAATCCTCACTTATCAGACTTCGAGGGAATCGTCAGCGAGCTTCAGGCCGCGGTCTCCGAGGGTCTTTTTGACCTCATCGAGGGCTTTGGCGCCGAATCCGCGGAAGTTGCTGAGGGTGGCTTCCGTGCACTTCGTGAGCTGTTCGATGGAGCCCACGCCCGCGTTGATGAGGGCGTTGAGGGTGCGCGGCGAGAAGTTCAGGATCTCGATCGGGGTGTAGCTCTCCTTCACCGGAGCATGCGAGGAATCCTCGACATGCTGGGAAGCGGCGCGGGAGAAATCGGCAACGAACTCGGGCTCCACGACCTTCTTGTCCGAGGCGAAGTAGCCGAAGTAGCTCTGGAGGAGCTGGGAGGCGAACTGGACGGCCTCCTCGGCGGAGAGCGATCCGTTGGTCTGCACGTCGAGCGTGAGCTTCTCCAGGTCGGTGCGCTGACCGACACGGGCAGCCTCGACGTCGAAACGGACCTTCATGACGGGGCTGTAGATGGCGTCGATGTAGATGAGGCCCGGCTCGTTCTGCTTCTTGTTCCGCTCGGAGGCGGAGACGTAGCCGACGCCCTTCTCGACCGTGATCTGCATGTCGACGGACGCGCCCTTCTCAAGCGTCATGAGGACGAGATCCGGGTTGAGCACCTCCAGATCGGAGCTGGCCTTGAGGTCCTTGCCCGTGATGACACCGGGACCCTTCACCTCGAGGGTGAGCGTCTCGGGGTCCTTGCTGTGCTTGCGCAGGCGCAGGAGCTTGAGGTTGAGAGCGATGTCCATGACGGACTCGCGGACGCCCTTGATGGCCGTGTACTCGTGCTGCACGTTCGTGATGCGCATCGAGGTCGCGGCGGCGCCGGGAAGGCTGGAGAGCAACACGCGGCGGAGGCCGTTGCCGAGGGTCATGCCGTAGCCCGGGGGCAGCGGCGTGATGGCGAAGAGCGCGTGCGTGGCATCCCCCTTCTTCACGAGGGTCACCGTGAAGGTCGGAAGGCCGATTTCTTCCTGAATGATGTGCATATAGGAAGGTGGAGGAGAAGTGGAGCGAGTGAGAGAAACCGAAGTGAGAGGGATCCGCCCGGCGGATCAGGGGGTCAGTTGCGCGAGTAGTACTCGACGATCTGGCGCATCTCGACGGCCTGCTCCGCGTTCTCGGGGAGCGGCAGGGAGACGATCTCCATGGAGAGGCCCGCGGCGTTGACCTTGAGCCAGGCCGGCGGCATGTACTTCTCGTGCGAGGCAAGGATGGGCGGGAAGACCGGCGAGGTCTTCATCCGCGGGCGCACGGTGATGACCATGCCCGGTTTGACCTGGAAGGACGGAGTGGTGACACGGACGCCATCCACGAGAAACACGCCGTGGCTGACGAACTGGCGGGACTGAAGGCGCGTGACGGCGAAGCCGGCGCGGTAGACGGCGTTGTCGAGACGGCGCTCCAGGAGCTGCTTGAGCACATCGCCCGTCTGGCCCGGGATCTTGGCGGCGGTGTCGTAGAGGCGGCGGAACTGGCGCTCGGAGAGGTTATACATGTCCCTGGCCTTCTGCTTCTCCTTCAGCTGGACCGAGTACTCGGACGGCTTGCCCATCGGCTTGAAGCGCGGCGACTTGCCGGGCCCGTAGGGCTTGCGCTGGAGGATCTTGTCGTACTTGTCTGTGCCGTAGAGGTTGATGCCCTGGCGGCGGCAGCGACGAGCTTTGGGACCGTTATACTTCATGGGAGTAGAAGGAGTGAGAGGCGGGAGGGAGATTAGACGCGACGACGACCGGCCTGGCGGCAACCGCCGTGGGCGATGGGCGTCGTGTCGATGATGGACTCGATGTTGAATCCGGCGGCCTGGAGACCGCGGATGGATTGCTCGCGTCCGGGTCCGAGACCCTTCACCTCCACGTAGATCGTCTCAATGCCGAACGGCTTTACCTTGAGCGAGGCGGTCTCGGCGGCGACTTTCGCCGCGTAGGGCGTCGACTTGCGGGTGCCCTTGAATCCGGCGGAACCGCTGCTGCTCCAGCCGACGACGTTGCCCTCCATATCCGTGAACGTCACGATCGTGTTGTTCTCCCCGGCGTGGATGCAGACGCGTGCCTTCGGCAGGTTGCGCTTCACTTTCTTCTTGCGGGGGCCCTTCTTGCCGTCCGCCGCTGCGGGAGCATCGGGGAGGGTGATGGGAACGTCGGGGATGTTCAGTTCGGCCATGGGAACGTAGGGGGGAGTGCGTTGAGGAGGATCAGGTCTTGGTCAGGACGGTGCGGCCCGAGGTACCCGTCTTCTTCTTGCCGCGCTTGGTGCGGGCATTGCGGCGCGAGGTCTGTCCGCGGACGGGGAGCTTGCGGCGGTGACGCATGCCGCGCCACGTGCCGATATCCTGGAGACGCTTGATGTCGAGAGAGACCTTGCGCATGAGCTCACCTTCCGTGAGCTCCTTCTCCACGCGGCCGCGCAGGCGGGCCTGGTCCGCATCGCTGAGCGTGTCGGTCTTCACGTGTGCATCAATGCCCAGTTCACCGAGGATACGCTTGCTGAGCGGACGTCCGATGCCCTTGATCGCCGTGAGGGCGATCTCGATGCGCTTCTGGCCGGGAAGAACGATACCGGAAATGCGGAGCATGGGGTGGTGGGGTGGAAGGCGTGAATCAGCCCTGGCGCTGCTTATGCTTGGGATTTTTCCTGCAGACAATACGACGCGTCATCTTGCCCCGGCCGGAACGGCGGAGGACGAGACGACAGTCTTTGCAGATGGGTTTGCAGGACGCGCGGACTTTCATGCTGCGGAAGGAAGAGGAGGAACGGAGGGAGGAACTTGGGGGGCTGCGGGCGGGCGGCCGGGAACGGACCCGGGAGTAAGCGTCGCGGGAACGCCGGCGGGGAAGCGGTAGACGATACGCCCTTTTTGCAGATCGTAGGGCGTCATCTCGATCTTCACCCTGTCACCGGGGAGGATGCGGACGCGATGCACCCGCATGCGACCCGCGAGATGGCAGTGCAGCTCGTGGTCTTTGGCCTGCTCACTGATGACTCGGACCCGGAACGTGGCATTGGGAAAGCTTTCTTCCACAACGCCGATGAGTTCAATTACGTCCTTGGACACAGAGAAAGTTGCAGCGGGGCAAGAGCCGACAGATCCTACCGACGGATTTAAGCATCAGCAAGCCGCAGAGACAAAGAAACTTCCAGAGCGATCAAGTTCATATTGCAAAATAAACTTTTTATTATGTAATAACTATTTGACCATGCCCTCTTCCACGATGACTGGAGGTCTTGTCAAATGGCTTCCGCATGCGGAAAAAACGTCACGCCAGCACCTCGTGTCCATCCTCCGTGACAAGAACAGTATGCTCGAAGTGACATGAGAGCGAGCCGTCGGCCGTGGAGATGGTCCAGCCGTCGTCGCCGTCGCGAATGCCGGCTCCGCCCATGGCAGTGATCGGCTCGATGGCGATGACGATATTCGCCGGCAGGACGGGACCTGTGCCTGCCTTGCCGGAGTTGGGAATGTCCGGAAACTGGTGGAGCGTCGTGCCGAGGCCGTGGCCCGTGAGACCACGGACAGGGCTGTATCCGTAGCCCTCAACGACCTTCTGGACCGTCGCGGAGATATCCCCCACCCGAATGCCGGGCTTCACGATCGCACAGGCGGTCTCCAGTGCTTCCTTGGATCGCTCGAGGAATAACGCCACCTCCGGCTTGATCTGCCCGACGGGCACCGTGACGCAGGCATCGGTGTACAGGCCGCCGACAATCACACCGCAGTCGAGTTTGACGATCTCGCCCTCGATGAGCACGCGCGGACCGGGGATGCCGTGGACGCACTGGTCATTGACCGACGTGCAGAGCGTGCAAGGGAATCCGTGATAGCCCTTGAACGCGGGCGTGGCGCCCTTGTGGCCGCGGATAAACTTCTCGGCGAAGGCATCCAGCTCGATCGTGGAGATGCCGGGCTTCACAATCGCGGACGTCTCCTGCAGACAGCGCCGGAGTACATCGGCCGCCTGACGGAACGTGGCGATCTGGGACGGGCCGAAGACCTCAAAAGCGGACATCTGCCCGCAGCATAGCCAATGTTGGGACACCGGTGTACCGAAAATCGCGCGATTGGCTTACGCCCCAGCCGCGATGGCGCGCAGATCGGCATAGACCGCGTCCACGTCCCGCCCGCCATCGACCTCGCGGACGAGTCCCCGGCTCTTGTAGTCCTCGATCACCGGGAGGGTTTTTTGGAAGAACGTGTCCATGCGCTTCTTGATGATGGCCTGGTCGGCGTCGTCGGCCCTCCCCTCCTGTTTCGCGCGTCCGAGGATGCGCGTCACGCCTTCCTCGCGGTCGAGGAGCAGGTGCGCGACGGTGAACGGGCGTCCGGCATCGGTCATGATCGCGTCGAAATCTTTCTGCTGGGCCGCATCGCGCGGAATGCCGTCAAACAGGATGCGCTTCCCCGCGGGGCGGGCGCCGATCGCCTCTTTCACCACGCGCATGATGATCTCGTGCGGGACGAGATTGCCCGCGTCGATGTAGGACTTCACGGTCGCTCCGAGCTCGCTGCCCGACGCCGCGATTTTGCGCAGCTCGCCTCCGGCCTCGAACATGTCGAACCCGAACTCGGCTGCGAGGCGTTTGGCCTGCGTGCCTTTGCCGGAGCCCTGAATACCGAAGAGAAGCAGATCCATGCGAAAAGAAGGGAGGAGCGGCCAGACGATACGGCGTCAGGCGCCCCCTTGTCCATGGCAGGACCGGCTCAGAAGAACACCAGATAGAGCATCACGGAGTCCGCGATGCACAGGACCATCAGCCACGAGGCGCGGGTCTTGGGCTCGGTGAGGACGGACCAGATGCCCGCGACGGTGAGGGTGAGGAACAGCAGCATGCCCGGACCGAAGACGCCGCTGACGGGCCCGAGCGAGTCGCTGACGATGTGGCGCAGGAGGAGGATGCCCGGCAGCGCGACACACACGAGGCACTGCAGGAACAGGAACGCGTAGAGCGACGTGTAGTCGCGGATGCGCAGGACATGCGGGCCGTGCTTGTGCTTGGCGTGGGACTTCTTTTTGGTAGGCATGGTCCGCAGCGTACCCGCCGGACACGATCAAAGTCCATTGCGTCACCGCGCGGACCATCGCGTGTTTGTCACACTCAGACGAGCTTGTCGTAGTCGTGGGCGAGCATCTGGGCGTTGATCTGACGGATCAATTCCATGACGACGCCGACGATGATGATCAGTCCGGAACCGGAGATCAGCAGGTCGCTGCTGCCGAGCGTGGTGTAGCGCGTGAAGAGCAGCGGGATGATGGCGACGACGGCGAGGAACATGCCGCCCCAGAGGTTCAGGCGGTTGCTGGTCTTGGAGAGAAGTTCGGCCGTCTGCTGGCCGGGACGCACGCCGGGGACGAAGCCGCCCCGCTTCTGGATCGTCTCGGCCACTTCCTGCGGCTTGAAGGTGACGGACACGTAGAAGTACGTGAAGCCCATCACGAGCAGGAAGTAGAGGATCATGTACGGGATGCTCGGGTTCTGCGAGTTGAGATACGTGTTGATGAAGTCCACGACTCCTGCGAAGCGCGGAGCCGTCCGGAGGAACTGCGCGATGATCGCCGGGAACGTGATGAGCGAGACGGCGAAGATGATCGGGATCATGCCGGCCTGGTTGAGGCGGATGGGGATGTTGCCCTGCACGCCGCGCCCGGCGCCCTGGTTGGCGTAGGTGATCGGGATGAGGCGGTGCGCGTCCGTGAAGAGCACGACAGCAACGAGCAACGCGACCGAGACGATGAGGAACAGGAAGAGCGCTCCCATCTTGGTGTCGCCGGCGACGAGCAGGCCGCCGAACGTGCTGGGGATGCGCGAGACGATACCCACGAAGATGAGCAGCGAGACACCGTTGCCGATGCCCTTCTCCGTAATCAGCTCACCGAGCCACATCAGGAAGAGAGAGCCGGCCGTGACGTACAGCATCGGGATGAGGACGCCGGGGAAGGTGAGATCGACGAGGTTCACGCCGCCCTGCCCGAGGAGGACGAGGAAGCCGTAGCTCTGGATGAAGGCGAGCGGCAGCGTCAACCAGCGAGTGTAGCGGTTGAGCTCCTGCTGGCCCTGTGCGCCCTCTTTGCTGAGCGCCTCCAGCTTCGGGAAGATGACAGTGCAGAGCTGCACGATGATGGACGCGTTGATGTACGGCGAGAGACCGAGCAGCACGACGGAGAAGTTGTGAAGCGCGCCGCCGGTAAGAGCAGCGAAGACGCCCAGCGCTCCGACGTTGCCCTGCGTGGCAAGGTACTGCTTAAGACCGATCGGATCGGCGCCCGGAACCGGGATGTGCGACACGAGGCGGAACAGCAGGAGCAGGCCCACGCTGTAGAGGATCTTCTTGCGGAGATCCTCGGAATGCCAGATCTGTCGGAGGTACTGGAGCATGGGTGCTGTGCGCGTCAGTCCTTGATGATGCGGACGGTACCGCCGGCCTTCTCGATGGCGGCCTTGGCGGAGCGGGACACGGCGTGGACGGCGATAGTGAACTTCTTGCTGACTTTGCCCTCGCCGAGGAGCTTCACCGGGGCGGCGCCGCGGATGAGCTTTTTGGTGCGGAGATCGTTGACATCGTAGGAACCGGCTTCGAAGTTCACCTCCAGGAGACCCACGTTGACGGGCTCAAATTCGGTGCGGCGCGGGCGCTTAAAACCACCCATCTTGGGCTGGCGGCGGATCAGCGGAACCTGGCCTCCTTCGAAACCGAAGCGGCGTCCCTTGCCGGCGCGGGCCTGCTGACCCTTGGTGCCACGACCGGCGGTCGTGCCTCCTCCGGCGCTATTGCCGCGCGCAACGCGCTTGCTCTTGCGGCGGGAACCGTGTGCGGGCTTGATCGTGTGAAGCATAAGGCGTGGGAGAGAATACAGAGGGAACGGGGCGTTGCCAACAGCCCCAAGCGGTCCGGGGGGTCGTGCCGCGCACGAATCCGGACGTGACTGCGGGAGGCGCATGATAGGGGCTCCGGACCCCGCGGTCAAAGGGCTTTTACGCCCCCGGAGCGGAAGATCTGCAACTTCGTTGACACCCCCCGGACGGGCAGTGAGACTCCGGATATATGCGTTTCCGTCTCCAGACCCTCGCCGCGCTCCTCTCCGTGCCTCTCGCCCTCTGTCTGGCGCCGCACGCCTATGCCCTGCGGGCCGATGCCCTGCCCGGCAGGACGCAGACCGTCACACAACTCAAGACCAACGACCGCATCCGCGCCCGGCTCCAGAGGCGTCTGGACACCACTGCCTCATCGTCGTCCGCGCCGTCCCGGCGCGTCATCCTCCGGCCTCACTCGACCACGTCGGGCGCCATCATCGAGATGCGCGCGGAAGTGGTCCGCCTCGTGAATGTCGAACGCGCCAAGGTCGGCCTCAAACCCCTCACGCGCAATCCCCTGCTGGAACAGGCCGCGCAGGCCCACGCCGATGACATGTTCACCCGCGAGTATTTCGACCATGTGTCGCCCGACGGCTCGACGTTCGCCCAACGCATCCGCGCAACGGGCTACGCCAAAACGCCCACGTGCAGGTGCCGCGTGCGGGCAAGCATGGGCGAAAACATCGCCAAGGGATTCACGGACGCCGCAAGCGTGATGAAGGCATGGATGGCCTCGGAAGGACATAAAGAGAACATCCTGGATGACGGTTACGAGGAAATCGGCGTGGGCATCGTACAGGGCATCTGGGCGCAGGAATTCGGGCGTTTCCAGGTGGAGCCGCTGAGGTGAGATTGTGAAAAATCAGACGGACTGGTATAATGAGATTTGCTGTTCCATCAGACAAAAACCCATCCCCTTTTTCTTCCGATGCGGCTCCGTCCGCTCCTCGCCCCGCTGCTGATCGCCCTGACGTTCGCCGTTCCGGCGAGCGCGCAGCTGCCGGTGTTTTCGACGCCGTTCGTGACGCGCGCCGAAGCCGTGATGATCCTGCTCAAGACCCGCCTGCGCACCGTGCCCGAGATGCCGCGCGGCGATCGCTACGTCGATATCCCGAAGGGCGCTTGGTACGAACGCTACATGCTGCTCGCGGCGCAGACCGGCATCATCCAGCCGGACAAATACGGCAGGTACCGCCCGGAGGATGTGGTCCTGCGCAGCGAATTCCTGACGCTCGCGCAGCGCACGTTCGGCCTGCCCGAGGGGCTGCCGCATCTCTATACCGATGTCTCGGCCAATGCGTGGTACGCGCCGCTCGCGGGCATCGCCCAGAAGTACGGGCTCTTCTCGCGCGACGGCGACCAGACGACGCTCAAGCCCGAATCGCTGCTCACGCACCGCGAGACGGTGCAGGCTCTGCAGAGCCTGATGTCACGTGTCGATGTGTCGATGCTGCATGAGGACGAACAGGCATACATTGCGCGCGAGCAGGCGCAGAACCAGCTGCGCCTCTACCAGACGATGTCCACGGCGCAGCAGACCGTCACGCTGCTCAAGGAACCCGGACGCGTTGCGCTAAAACCAAGGCTGCTCGATACGTCGGCTCCTGTGATTTCCTCCGGCGAAATGCTGCTGACGCCTGGAGATTCGTCGCTGGTGCAAAAGACGCTCCGTCAGCAAGTGACGTCGATTGTGAACCGCGAACGCCGGGCCGCCGGGCTCGCTCTGTTGCGCGAGGATGCCGATCTGGATGGTTCGGCACAGGCCTACGCGGACGCAATGGCCTCGCGCGGATTCTTCGGCCATGTCAGTCCGGAAGGCGAGACGCTGCGCGAACGCATGGAACGCTCGGGCTACTTCCGCTCGTTCTTCGCGCAGGATTGCGCATGCATCGGGCACTACACCATGGGCGAGAACATCGCCCGCGGGCAGACCACTGCCGAAGAAGTGATGAAAGCCTGGATGCTCTCTCCTGCGCATAAGGCCGCCATTCTCACCCCGGGATTCACCGATCTCGGCATCGGCATCGCCTCGGGCTACTGGGTGCAGCACTTCGGCGGCAAGCAGCAGACCTACGATCTGTCACTTCCGGCCCAGTGAGGCGAAGGCCTTGCCGAATTCCACCGCCGCTTTGGGACCGTTGCCCGTGACGAGCAGGCCGTCTTGGGTGACGCTGTCGCCGGTGTAGATCGCGCCCGCGGCCTCCAGCCCGGCGGATTCCGAGCCGTCCTCGTTCCAGACCGTCGCGCGCTTGCCTGTGAGGACTCCGGCCGCTGCGAGTATGGTCGGCGCGATGCAGATGGCACCGAGCGGTTTGTTGGCGCGGACCGTCTCGCGGGCGATGCGGTGCGCGTCGGCGTTGTCGCGGAGTTCGTGCGCGCCCGGGCCGCCGATGAAGCCGATGCGGTCGTAGTCGCTGATGTTCACGTCGCGCATCGCGACTGTCGCTTGTTCTTTTCCTCCGAATTTCCCGGTGCATACTCCTGCCTCGGTGCTGGCGAGGACCACCTCAAAATTGGCTTCCAGAAGGCCTTTCCGTGTGCCATCGAGTTCGACGTCCTGGTAGCCCTGGGGCGCGATAATGAGAAGAGCACGTTCAGACACGACTCCCAGTGTACCCGGGAAGTGCACGCACCGACATGAACGCGGCTCAGTCCTCGATCTTGCCCTTCCGGTGGATGGCCTTCTGCTTCTCGAGTTCCTCGGCGGAAATCTCCTTCACGTCGAGGGTCTCTTTGCCCTCGGCCTTGGCCTTCGCCTTGGCCTCGGCAGCCAGATCGGCGTCGGAGACGGGGCGCAGGAGTTCGAGCGCGAGCATCGTGGCCTGGGCGTTGACGAGCTTGTTGCGGGAGCCGAAACGCTTGGAGAGACAGTCTTTGACGCCGGCGTGATCGAGGATCACGCGAAGCGCGCCGCCGGCGATGATGCCGGTGCCCTGGTGGGCCGGCATGATGCGGATGCGGGCGGCCTTGAACTTGCACTCGACCATGTGCGGGATCGTGCCCTTAATCAGCGGGATGCGGATCATTTTGCGCTTGGCGGCGGAGGAGGCCTTGCGGACGGCGGCCTGGACTTCAGCGGCCTTGCCCGTTCCCAGACCCACCTTGCCCTTGCGGTTGCCGATCACGACGATCGCGCGGAAGCGCATGCGGCGGCCTCCTTTCACGACGCGCGTGACGCGGTCCACGCTGAGGGTGGCCTCGGCGAACTCGCTCGGTTCGCGCTGGCGACGGTGGTCGCCACGCTTGCGGTCGGGCCGGGAGGTCTTGGGATTCATCATAGGATTAAGGGCATGCGGGAGTTAAAACTGGAGACCGCCTTCGCGCGCGGCGTCGGCGAGTTCCTTGATGCGGCCGTGGTACTTGTAGCCTCCGCGGTCGAAGACGACAGCGGTGATCTTGGCGGCCTTGGCTTTGTCGGCGAGCGTCGCACCCAGCTTCTTGGCGCCCTCCTTGGTGAGGCCGGCCTTGAGCTCGGCCGTGCTGGCGGAGACGAGGGTCTTGCCCGCAACGTCATCAATGATCTGTGCCGTGAGGCGCTTGAGCGAGCGGTACACGGACAGGCGCGGGCGCTGGGGCGTGCCGCGGACCCGGCTGCGGATGCGGCGGCGGCGTGCTTGCCGGTTGGTGAGTTTCTTGAGGGAGGACATGGGAGTGGAGGCTGGAGGGGGAGGTTACGCGGCCTTGGCGGTAGCGGCCTTGCCGGCCTTGCGGCGGACGGCTTCGCCGAGGTAGCGGACGCCTTTGCCCTTGTAGGGCTCGGGCGGGCGCAGGCCGCGGATCTCGGCGGCCACCTGGCCGACGAGCTGCTTATCGACACCGCGGATGGCGAGGAGGTTCTTGTTCTTCTCATCGAGAGCCATCTCAATGCCGGCCGGGATGTCGAAGTTGATCGGGTGCGAGTGGCCGAGGTTGAGCAGCAGGATCTTGCCCTTCACCTGCGCCTTGTAACCGACGCCGATGATCTCGAGCTTCTTCTCGAAACCCTGGCTGACGCCGATGACCATGCTGTTGAGGAGCATGCGCGTCAGACCGTGGCGGGCGCGGGCATCGTCGGAATCATCCTTGCGGGTGACCTTCACCCAGCCGTCCTCGACGGTAACCGCAACCTGCGGAAGGAGTGTAAGTTTCATCTCGCCCTTGCCGCCTTTGACATGCAGGACGCCGCTCTTCACCTCGACGGTGACGCCGGAGGGGATGGCCACTGGTTTGGATCCGATTCGCGACATGATTAGGAGATGGTACAGAGGACTTCGCCGCCGATCTTCTTCTTGCGGGCTTCTTTGTCGGTCAGGAGACCCTGGCTGGTGGTGATGACGGCCATGCCGTATCCGCGGAGGATGGGCTTGAGCTCATCGACGCCGACGTACACGCGGCGGCCGGGCTTGGAGACGCGCTTGAGTTCGAGGACGCGATCTTTCTTGGCGAAGGTGATCTCCAGCTCCTGGATGGGAGCCTCGCCGAGCACCTGGACGTCTTCGATCCAGCCCTCGCGCTTCATCAGCTCGCAGAGCTGCTGCTTGATGCCGGACCACGGGGCGCGGCAGGTCAGGCGGCGGGCGTGCTGCGCATTGCGGAGCCGCGTGAGGAGATCGCCGATGGGATCAGTGAGGGAGACCATGGGTTACCAGGAGGATTTGGTGATGCCCGGCATGTCGCCGTTCGTGGCGAGTTCCCGGAAGCAGATGCGGCAGATTCCGAAGCAGCGCATGTAGCCGTGACGACGGCCGCAGAGCTTGCAGCGGTTGTAGATGCGAGTGGGGAACTTCGGCTTTTTGCCAGCGTCTTTGGCCCGCATGAACTCTGCGAGTTGCCGTTGCTGCTTGAGACGAAGGGCGAGGCGGGTCATGGACGGAGAGTAAGCAAAGGAATGAGTCGGGGGAAATCACCGCTCATTTGGCTGAGGGCTGGGAAGTATCGCTTTTCGCTGCGGAGGAATCAACCTTTTTCCGCTCGGGCTGGAAGGGCATGCCGATCTGTTTGAGCAGAGCCTTGCCGTAGTCGTCGCGGCCGGCGGTGGTGGTGAGCTGGATCTGCATGCCGAACGTCTTGGCGCCGTCGACCGTGGGGACTTCCGGGAAGATGGTGTGGTCCTTAAGACCGATAGCGTAGTTGCCGTGACCGTCGAGCTTGCTCGGCAGGCCGCGGAAGTCGCGGATGCGCGGGAGGATGTAGCTGATGAGGCGGTCGATGAACTCCTCCATGCGACGGCCGCGGAGCGTGACGCGCGCGCCGACGATGCCGCCCTCGCGGGTCTTGAAGTTCGAGATAGCCTTGCGGGCGACCGTGAACACGGGCTTCTGGCCGGTGATCCGCTTGAGGATGTCAGCGATGTATTCGTGCATTTCCTTGCTGTCCATCTTCGTCTTGTTGATGCCCACGTTGACGGTGACGCTGGTGATGCGCGGAAGGGCGTGCAAATTGGTGATGCCCAGCTCTTTCTTGAGAGCGTCGGCGATCGGTCCGCGGAGCCGGTCATGGAGGGAGGCGTATGCCATGGGGGTGTATCAGGAACCGCGGGCGCCTTTGCGCACGTGGAGTTGCTGGCTGGGGATGGTCTGGTCTTTCTGCATCTGGGGCTGTTCGCTGACCTCAGCATCCTCGATCGCGGAGGCACCGAACTTCATGCGCTTCCAGAACGGCTGCGACTTGCCCTCCCGTCCCGGCTTGGCCTCCTCGGCCTTCTTCTGGGCCGGCGTCTCAGACTTCTTCTTGGGAGCCTCGGCCTCGATCTTCTTCACGGCCTCGCTCTTCTTGGGCTTCACCTTGATAATCTCCTCGCCGCTGCGCTTCGAGACGCGCATCTTCTTGCCATCCTTCATCTGGAAGCCGACGCGAGTGGGCTTGCCGGACTTGGCATCGACGACCATGACCTTGCTGATGTCGATGGCGGCCTCGTATTTGATGATGCGGCCGGCCTGCTCGAAGGTCTTTTTAACGTGGCGGGTGCGCATGTTGATGCCCGTCACGACGACGCGACGCTCCTCGGGGAGAACGCGCGTGACTGCGCCGGTCTTCCCTTTGTCCTTGCCGCTGATGACGACGATCGTGTCGCCGGTCCGGATTTTCATAGAGGGGTGGAAATCAGAGAACGTCGGGGGCTTGGGAGATGATCTTCTGGTAGCCCTTGGCGCGCAGTTCGCGGGCCACGGGTCCGAAGACGCGGGTGCCCTTGGGCATGCCGTCTTTCTGGATGATGACACAGGCGTTGTCGTCGAAGCGGATGCCCGATCCGTCCTTGCGGCGGGTCATGGAGCGGGTGCGGACGACGACGGCGAGTTCAACGGTCTTCCGGCGGACGGTACCGCGCGGGGCAGCTTCTTTCACAGCGACTTTGATGAGGTCGCCGATGCCGGCGTATCGGCGGCGGGAACCGCCGAGCACCTTGATGCACATGACGGTCTTGGCACCCGTGTTGTCCGCGACGCCGAGGATGGTCTGCTGCTGAATCATGTGGCGGAGGAATCGGAAGTCTCTTCGGTCTTACGCTTGATGACGCCGGACAGTGAGGCCTCTTCGGCCATCTCGCTCACCCGGGGCGCACGCTTGAGCACCTCCGTGACCTTGAAGCACTTGCGCTTGCTGAGGGGACGGCACTCCGTGATCACCACGCTGTCGCCCACGCCGAGGTCCATACCGTTGCTGTCGGCGAGGAACTTCTTGCTCATGCGGTAGCGCTTCTTGTAGAGCGCGTGGAACATCGAGCGATGGACGGTCACCGTGACGGTGCCGGTCATCTTGGCTGCGGTGATGGTTCCTTTCTTGGTGCGCATGGGAAATCAGGAAGCGATGCTCTTTTTGGAAGCGGAGCGGGGCTTGGCGCCAGCGCTCTTGGAGCGCGGGCGGGGGGGAACTGTAGTGGCTTTCGGTGCGGTCTTCAATGTCTCTTTGGGGGCGGCGCTCTCGGCCTTCGTCTTCATGGTCAGAGCGGTCTGCATGCGGGCCAGCATCCGCTTCTCGCGACGGTAGCGGGCGGAATCCTTCTCTTTGTTCATCGTGATGCCGATGCGCATTTTGCGCACCGTCGTCTGCTGGGCCAGGATCTCTTTGCGGAGATCCCCCATCTGCATGGCCATGAGCTCGGTGTAGGTGACGGTTGCCATGATTAGCGGGAGGCGAGGCGGGTAACAATCTTGGTGCGGACCGGAAGCTTGTGCGCTGCGAGGATGAACGCGCGGCGGGCGACGGCCTCGGGGACGCCGTCCATCTCGAAGAGCATCGTTCCCGGGCGCACCACGCAGGCGTAGTACTCCACGGAACCTTTACCGGCTCCCATCGGGACCTCGGCAGCTTTCTTGGTGACGGGCGTGTGCGGGAAGACGCGGATCCAGATCTTGCCTCCGCGCTGCACCATGTGCGTCATCGCACGGCGGGCTGCCTCGATCTGGCGGGCCGTCAGCTCACCGGCCGTCTGGGCCTTGAGGCCGACGCTGCCGAAGGCGAGCGTGGCTCCCTTGGTCGCTTTGCCGTACCACTGACCACGATTGCGGTGGTGCTTGCGGTATTTGAGCTTCTTGGGTTCTAACATGGGAGGGCTGAGGAGAGCCTCAGGCTGCGGAAGAGGAGGAAGACTGGTTCAGGGCGTTGCTCTGCACCTGGGCGATTTTCTTGAAGACCATGCCCTTGTACACCCACACCTGCACGCCGATAGTGCCGAACTTCGTCACCGCGTGGCGGCGGGCGAGCTGGATGTTGGCGCGGAGGGTCTGGAGCGGCACGTTGCCCTCTTTGAAGAGGTCATCGCGGGCGATCTCGGCGCCGTTGAGGCGGCCGGAGACGGTGACTTTGACGCCGATGGCGCCGGCCTGCATGGCCTTCTCGATGGCCATCTTGCACGCGCGGCGGTAGGGCATGCGGCGCTGGATCTGTCCCTGGATGTTCTCGGCGATGATCTCGGCGTCGGCGTCCGGGTTGCGGACTTCCTGAACCTCCACGGCATACGCCCCGCCGCCGAAGCGGCGCTCAAGGTCCTTGCGAAGCTCTTCGATGGCGGCGCCCTGCTTGCCGATCAGCACGCCGGGCTTGCTCGTATGGATGGTGACGGTGACCTTCTTGCCGCGGTCGATCTCGATCGAGCTGATGCCCGACTCTTTCATCTTGCCGCGGATATACCGGTTAATGTTCACGTCCGAGAGCAGGAGCTCGCTGTACTTCTTTCCTTTCGCGAACCAGGTGCTCGGCCACGTGTGCGTGAATCCGATCCGGAAGCCGTTGGGGTTAACTTTCTGACCCATAAGTTAGGAAGCAGTGGAAACAGAGGAGGTAGAAGCGTCCGGGCTCGAAGCGCCCGCTGCCTTCCTGCCTCCCTTCGGGGAACCCGAAGTTTTTACAGCAGTCTTGGGCTTTTGTGAAGCCGTTTTCTTGGATTCTCCTGCGGGCGCCTGCTTCCTCTTGGTGGGCGCGGCAATCACATCGTCCGAGAAACCGAGCGTGAGGGTGATGTGGCTGAGGAATTTGCGGAACGGGCGCTGGCGTCCGCGGGCCATGGGCATACCGCGGTGATAGGCGGTTCCCTGGTTCACGACGATGGTCTTGATGACCATGGTCTGGGGGTCCTGCTTGTCGTTGTGCGAAGCGTTGGCCACGGCGGAGCGGAGAAGGAGCTCGACGATACGGGCGGCCTTCTTGTTCGTGCGGCGCAGCTGCTCGGTCGCGTCCGGCACCGTGAGCCCGCGGACCATCCTGGCGATCAGGTTGGCCTTTTTCGGGGCGATGCGGACGGAGCGGACGATAGCTTTCATGGGTGAGGGGGATTACTTGGCGGGAGCGGGAGCGGCGGTCGGGGCCGGAGCGACAGTGGTAGCCGCCTTGCCGCCGTGGCCCTTGAACTTCGTGGTCCAGGCGAACTCTCCCAGCTTGTGACCGACCATCTGCTCCGTGATGTACACGGGGACGAAGTCCTTTCCGTTGTGGACGGCGAACGTGAATCCGACGAACTCCGGCGGAATGTCGCAGTCGCGCGCCCAGGTCTTGACGATTTTCTTCTCGGAGGCCTGGACCATTTTCATGACCTTCTTGAAGAGTTTCTCGTCGACGTAGGGGCCTTTCTTGAGGGAGCGGGACATAAAGGAGGGAGGGGGCGGAGGGTTTACCTGCGTTTCTTCTTGTTAATGCGGCGTCGGACAATGAGGGTGCTGGACTTGCGGGCATTGCGCGTCTTCACGCCCATGGCCTTCTTGCCCCACGGAGTCTTGGGGGCGACGAGACCGATGGAGCTGTGACCTTCACCACCACCGTGCGGGTGATCGACGGCGTTCATGGACTTGCCGAGGACCTGCGGGCGGCGTCCCATCCAGCGCATGCGGCCGGCCTTGCCGATATTGATCAGGTTGTGTTCCGGGTTGCTGACGGTGCCGATCGTCGCCGAGCATTCCTTGCGCACCTTGCGGATTTCGCCGCTCGGGAGCTGGATGATCGCGTGGTCGCCGTCGATGCCAACGAGCGTCGCGGCCGTTCCGGCGGAGCGGACGATCTGGCCCCCGCGACCGAGCTGGAGCTCGATATTGAAGATGCGATAACCGACGGGAATGTGCTGGAGCTGCATGCGGTTGCCGATCTTCACTTTGGTGCGCTCGCCGGCGACGACCGTGTCGCCGACCTTCATGCCCTCGGGGGCGAGGAGGTAGGCCTTCTCACCATCGACGTAGTGGACGAGGGCGATGCGGGCGGAGCGGTTCGGATCGTATTCAAGAGCGGTGACCGTGGCGGCGATGCCGAATTTGCGGTTCTGGCGGAAATCGACGAGACGGTACGAGCGCTTGTGTCCCCCACCGCGGTGGCGGATGGAGACGCGGCCAGCGCTGTCGCGGCCGGAAACCCGCTGCTTGCCGACGATGAGCGACTTCTCGGGCTCCTTCTTGGTGAGTCCACTGAAGTCGGCGATCGTCATCTGACGTCGCGAGGGGGTCGTCGGTTTGGGCTTCTTGAGAGGCATGGGTTAGGCGGAATGCGTCTGGAAGGCGGCAAGGTCAAGTGCCTTGCTCTCTTTGGAGAGGGTAACGAGGACTTTCTTGCCGGCGTGGCGCTTCTCCATCACGCGTCCACGGCCGATCGGGCGGGTCTTGGCCTGGGTTTTGACGACGCGCACGCTGCGGACCTCGACATCGTAGAAACGGCGGAGCGCGCTCTTTACATCAACTTTGGTGGCGGACGGCAGAACCCAGAGCGTGTAGACATGGGCCTGTTCCGAGGCCTTCAGGCGCTCGGCCTTCTCGGTGACGACGGGGCCGATGATGACGCGGGACAGATCGATCATTGGTCAGTGGAGGAATCTTTCTTCTTCTTGGAGGCTTTGGGGGCTTTGGTCTCTTCTTTGCTCACTCCGGCTGCCTTCGCGGCGGCTTTGGCGGCGGCCTTCTTCGTAACGACTTTCTTTTTGATCGGCGTCTTGCGGCCGACCTTGGGCTCGGCGGCGGCCTGGGCGATATCGGAGGTGTGCTTGCGCTTCTGGGCGCGGGTGCCGCGGTTGCCGAAGATCGCCTCGGCCTTGGCAATGGAATCGCCGACAAAGATGATGCTGCGGGAATTCACGATCGCCTCGGGATTCAGGTACGGGACGAGGACGGTCGTCACGTTGGGGATGTTGCGGGCGGAGAGGAAGAGGCCGTCGTGCTTCTCGGGAAGGACAAAGAGGATGCTGCGGTTGTTGATCGGAAGCTTCTTGATGAGGGCGGCGAGGTCTTTGGTCTTGATGGCACTCGGATAGCTTTCGAGGCCGAAAATCGCGTTTTTCTTGGCCTGGAACGAAAGACAGGCGAAGAGGGCGGCGCGGCGCATGGCGCGTGGCATGTCCTTATCGAAGTTCGCCTCTTTGCGGGGACCAAAGGCCTTGCCACCTCCACGGAGGAGCGGGCTGCGGATCGGACCGCGGCGGGCGCGGCCGGTGTGCTTCTGGCCGTAGAGCTTGCGGGTGGAACCGGCGACCTCACCGCGATTCTTGGCGTGGGCGATGGCGAAGCGGCGGTTGCTCTGCTGGCGGACGATCGCCTGGTGGATGAGACCGTGGTTGATGCGGGCGGCGAACAGCTCGGCGGGAAGCTCGAGGGTGCTCTTCTTGGTGCCGGTGGAGGAGAAAACGTCGATCGTCATGGGTTGGGAGCGTTACTTCGCGTCGGGGGAGGATTCGCGGGTGATGAAGACCGTGCCTCCGTTGGGGCCCGGAACGGGTCCTTTGACCGCGACGATACCCTTGGCGGCATCGGACGCGACGACGGAGCGGTGCTGGAGCGTGATCTGTTCGTGGCCCATGTGACCGGCCATCGGGTGACCCTTGAGGATGCGGCCCGGCTCGGTACGCATACCGACGGAACCCGGCTCGCGCTTGAAGTGCGATCCGTGGCTGGCGGGACCTCCCGCAAAGTGATGGCGGCGCATGACACCCTGGAAACCCTTACCCTTGGAGATACTGCAGATCGTGACCATCGTTTCGGGCGGGAGCAGCTCGGCCGTAAGCTTCTTGCCGGGCTCCAGACCGTCGAGGGACTCGACTTTCCACTCCTTCTGACGGGAGTAGCGGACGTTCTCCTTGCCCTTGCGGCTCTTCCACGGCTTGGCGCCGATACCGAGAACGACGGCATTGTAGCCATCCTTTTCCTTGGTCTTGGTGCGGACGATGACGTTGGGTTCGATGGAGAGGTACGTCACCGGAACGGCTTCCCCGCTGGGGAGGAAGACGCGAGACATACCGACTTTTTTGGCGATGAGTCCGTTAGACATACGTAGAGAAAGGAGTACTCCCGGTCCATCCGATGCCTGCGGGGCGCGCTGCCCAGCGAAGTCTTGGAGGTTCCTCTGGCCCGCTTATTTCCCGGAGGAAAGGCGGACTAGAACACAAGGAGAGCCCTCGCACTCCCATGCGGGAATGCGGAAAGCCCGGGCAGTGTACGGAGGTCACGACAGGGCGTCAATGCCATCCGGCTCACAATGCCTCCCCCGCCTCGACGTTGTCTTCCAGCATCTGGTGCCGGGCACGCGAGAGTGCGGCCACACCCTCCAGATCATCGCTCGAACGGATCGCCGTGTCGTCTTTGAGCAGCGCTTCGATCACTGCAGAGACGCCCGCCGCGCCGATCGCGGCAAGGAGGAGAGGAACGGCCTCGGCCGGCAGCGCATCGAACGAGAGCTCGTCGGCGGGCACGGAAGCATCGATTTTCTCAATGAGGTTTTTTAGCTCCGGATAGCGATTAAACGGCATCGACTGCCTGCGGCTGCGCAGATCAGCCGGCGTCTCGTAGGCCGTCAGAACTTCATCAATAAGAGACTCCTCCCAGGGCGTCCGGACTTCTCTCGGCAGCGCATGAAACAAGCGTCGCTCATCAGCCGTAAGAAAGAAGGTATCGGCTGAGGACATTATTCAGCGGAACCGGCAGGCTTTTCAGGGGTCTTGGGCGGCTTGGGCGCGCCGGTCACCTTGGCACCAAGGTTTTTGAGGGCGCCACTCGCGGCGGAGGGAAGTTTTTTGGCTGCCTTCAGGGCTTTTCCCGGCATACTCGTGACTGCGCTTCCCGCGGCTTTCATCTTATCCACAATAGCCGCCCGCGCGGCCGACGACTTCTGGAGCATCTGCTTCATCGCCCCCGCGTCAGCCTTGGGCACCTCAAGCTTCGGGGCAGGCTTTGCCTCAGTGGGAGCAGCGGACGCGGCCTTTTTGGGGACTTCGATCGGTTCGGGCATGGGTGCGGGGGAAGACTAGTCCTGGATTGCGCATCGGACAAAGCGCGCGTCTTGACTTACCTATAATTATACCATTATTTAACAATATAGACAATGACGCCCGGGATGCCCGGTTGTCTGTTCCCCCTGCGCTCAACGGCCAGTATGCTGCTGGGGTTTCCCATCCGTTTTCACCCCATGGACCCCATCCGACACCGCAAAGCCGAGGAAATCCGCCGCAGAGGCGGAATCCCCTACGCGTCCTCCTTCGACCGCACACACACACTGGAGGAAGGAAAGTCGCTGAAGAACGATACGCCGATGGCCGTCGCCGGCCGCATCATGCTGCTGCGCGATATGGGGAAGATGGCCTTCCTGACATTGCAGGACCATACCGGCCGGATGCAGGCGATGCTGCGCAAAGATGACCTGGGTGAGAAGGCATACGCCGAGGCGCTGGAACTGCTGGATCTGGGCGACTTTGTCGGGATTACGGGAAAGCGCTTCACGACACAGAAAGGAGAGCCGACAGTGCTGGCTTCCGGGTGGACGATGCTCTCAAAGACGCTGCGCCAGCCACCGGAAAAATGGCACGGCATCGCGGATCAGGAGACCGCATGGCGCAAGCGGTATCTGGACCTGATGAGCAACAGGGAGACGTTTGACCGCTTCGTACTGCGGAGTAACTTCGTGCGGCTTGCGCGGGAATTCTACTGGTCGCGCGGCTTTCTGGAGATGGAGACGCCGGTACTGGTGAACGCCGCGTCCGGCGCGCTCGCGACTCCGTTCAAAACGCATCACGCCGCCTACGACCTGGACGTGTACATGCGCATCGCACCGGAAACGTTCCTGAAGGAGTGCCTCGTCGGCGGGTTCGACCGGGTGTTTGAAGTCGCGCGCGTCTTCCGCAACGAAGGACTCGACCCGAGCCACCTGCAAGACTTCACGATGATCGAGCATTACAGCGCGTACTGGGATTACAAAAAGAACATGGAGTTCACCGAAGAGATGCTCGGCACGCTCGTGAAAAAACTCACGGGCTCGACACGCATCAAGATCCCGGACCGCGACGGAAAACTGATCGAGGTAGATTTTGCGCCGCCGTGGCCGCGCCTCACCATCCGCCAGGCGATCCTGGACGCGTGCGGCATCGACATCGAACAGGCCGACACGGCAAAGGCGCTTCTTGGCCTCATGAAGGCTAAAAACGTGCGCCTTGATGTGCCGGTGGACGCTCTTGGCCGCGGCAACCTGATCGACCAGCTCTACAAGAAGGTGAGTCGTCCGTCGATCGTGCAGCCGACGTTCATCATCCAGCATCCGATCGAACTCTCCCCGCTCGCGCGCCGCAACGACGAGAATCCGAAGGTGACCGACCGCTTCCAGCTGGTCGTCGGCGGATGGGAGATCGTCAACGCGTACTCGGAGCTGGTGGACCCTGTGGATCAGGCGCAGAGATTCGAGGACCAGGCGAAGGCGCACGCCGGCGGCGACAGCGACGCGCATGAAAAAGACGATGACTTCGTGACCGCACTCGAACATGGCTGTCCGCCCTGCTCCGGCTGGGGCATGGGTGTCGACCGCATCGTCGCGCTGCTGACGCAGCAGGCGAACCTCCGCGATGTCGTGCTGTTCCCGCTGATGAAGCC
>CAZFBZ010000006.1:28450-37366 GCA_964517345.1 uncultured Candidatus Peribacteria bacterium
GAATACGGCCATCTGCTCCCCGCCGCGCACGGACTGATCGACGAGCACGCGACCCTGACCAGGGCGCACCTGATCGCCACCGGCGCCGCGATGGAAGCGCTCGCGAAAAAATTCGGCGGCGATCCACAGACATGGAAAGTCGCGGGCATGTTGCACGACCTGGACTGGGACAAACTGGATAAGGACGCGGAGAAGCACTGCGGCGAAACGCTCGAGCAGATGCTTGCGAGCATCAAGGCGCCCGGCGAGCTGCTGGCCGACATCCGCGCGCACTACGCGCACAAGTACGGCGAGGAATACCCGCTGAACACGATGCTCCGGAAATGTCTGTACTGCGTGGACGAACTCACGGGCTTCATCATCGCGGTGACGCTCGTGCGCCCGAGCAAGAAGCTCGCGGATGTGGAGGTGAAGAGCGTCACGAAAAAACTGAAGGACAAGGGCTTCGCCGCGCAGGTGGACCGGACGCAGATCCAGCGGTGCGAGGAGCTTTTGGGGCTTCCTATAGCGGATTTCGTGGGTCTCACGCTGGACGCAATGAAGGCCGTCGCCGCGGACCTCGGGCTCTGAACCATGGCCTCGCTGCTGTTCTTCTGGCCGGCCGTCACCTGCCCGCTTCTGGGCGCGCTGAAGCCGAGGGTAATCGTGGATATCGGTGCGGGACAGGGCGAGCACACCCGCACGCTGCTCGGCTGGTGTAAGGAGCACGGAGCGATTCTGCATTCCATCGATACGCGCCGGCGGTTCGACTGGGACACGCTCGCCGCGGAGCAGCCGCTGTGGCGTCCGCATCAGGGGCGGAGCGAAGACGTGCTTCCGGAGATCGGCAACTGCGATCTCGTCGTGATCGACGGCGACCATAACTGGCACACCGTGACGCGCGAGCTCGCGCTGCTGGCGGATCAAGAGAAGCCGCCGGTGATCCTGCTGCATGACGTCGGCTGGCCTTACGCCCGCCGCGATCTCTACTACGATCCGGAAACGCTTCCCGCGGAGGCGCGCCACGCGGCGACGCGCGGCGGGATGCTGCCCGGACGGCCCGCGCCGGAACCGGGAGGCGGCTTCAACGCGGACGAGATGCACGCGCTCGAGGAAGGAACGCCGCGGAACGGGATTCTCACTGCAGTGGAGGATTTTTTGGCGGAGCGCCGGGGCGCGTGGGAATGGATCCGCCTCGACGTCTACTTCGGCCTGGGCATCCTGGTGCCACGTGAACTGCTTGAACGGAACGCGACGGTGCGACAGGCGATCGATGCTCTCCGTCCCACTCCGGAGCTCTCCGGACTGTTCTCCGCGGCCGAGAAGGACCGGGTCCTGCAGGCAGCAGCCGCACTGACCGCGCGCGCCGCCTACAAAGACCTGGAGCGCGAGGCGCGGTCCCTGTGGGGCGAGGCGCAGGCCATGAGGCACGAGGCACAGGCACTGTGGAACGACCGTGAAGCGATGCGCGGCAGCCGCAGCTGGCGCTGGACACAGCCCCTGCGCAGCCTCGAAGGCGCGTTGCGGGCGAAACCGAGGACACCTCCGGCGGAGCAGCCACCCACGCAGAACGCACAGACGGAAGCAGGACCACAGCATGCACCTGCGATGCCACTGGCCGACACCGTCGCCTACGGCGTCATCGGGACGCTCAGCCGCCTTTGGGTCGGATCCGGACGGCCGTTTGCCAAGACGCTGCGGCGCATCCGCCACCGGTGGCTCGGCACGCGCTGGCCCGCCGCGGGCGGGGCTCCCCCCATGGCGGTCATGCCCGCCGCCGAGACATTCTGGCGCGACGTGACCGTGCCCGGCGGCGGACGCAGAACGGTTCGGGTGGCGGTGATCATCCCCTGCCATGACTACGGCCGCTTCCTCGGGGCCGCGATCGACAGCGTGCTGGCCCAGACCTGCCTCCCGGCGGAGATCATCGTGGTGGATGACGCGTCGACGGACGAGACGGCGGCGATCGCGGCGCGGTACGCCGATCGCGGCGTGCGCTACGTGTGGGGCTCCTGGCGGAGCGTCGCGATGGCGCGCAACGAAGGAGCGCGGGCCACGCAGTCGCCGTTCCTCGTATTCCTGGACGCGGACGACCGCCTGCCGCCCGAATATCTGGAACGGTGCCTTGCGGAAATGAGCGACGACCGCGTCGCGGTGGCCTACGGCGACATGCGCCGCTTCGGCGAATCGCAGGCGTATCAGCGGATGCCGGAGTTCGACCGCGACGAACTGATGCGTCAGAACTACATCTCCTCGCACGCGATGATCCGGCGCATCGCCTACGACCTCGTCGGCGGCTACCGCGAGACGGCGAATGCACACCAGGACTGGGACATCTACCGCCGCATTCTCTCGTACACGTCCTGGACGGCCAAGAAAGCGCAGACGCACGTGGACTACCGCGTCCACGGCGGCAGCATGCTGCAGACGTACAGTGGCTCGCCCGAGGACACGTACGTCCGCCGCGCCGCGCTGCTCCGGAATCCCATCACGATCTTCACCCCGTTCGCAGGCCGCATGTACGCGCTGGAGCCGTATCTCCGCGGACTGCGCTCGCTCACGTTCGATCCGTCGCTGCTGCGCGTGCGCTGGTTCAACACGAGCCCCGATCCCGCATTCGCCAAATTGCTGAAGGAGGCCGCCGCGGCACTGCCCGTCGGCGCGATCACGCATGAGCTCGCACCGCTGCCGGCCTCATGGCGACACACGCCCGACACGCTCATCGAGCACCGCGTCGACGGCGGGATGGGCGCACGGTATTTCTACCAGATGGTCCTGGTCTACGCGTACAACCACCTGCTGCGCGCATGCGATACGGAGTACGCGCTCGTGGTGGAGGATGACATCGTGCTCGCACCCGATACCGTGGAACGGCTGTTGTCCCTCATGGACCTGGATGTCGTGGCGACCGTCGCCACGTACCGCTGCCGCTTTGAGGGCGATTGGAGCGTCTGGACGCGAAAAAACGGCATCCCGGAATTCCACGTGAAGCGCAAGACAGGCGTGTCCGAGATCGACGGCGCGGGCTTCGGCTGCTCCCTCTTCCGCATGAGCGCGCTGCGACGCCACCCCATCACCTTCGCCGGGGACGGACCCGGCCGCTGGTACGACCATGTCGCGTTCGGGCACCTGCGGGAACAGGGCCGCGTGCTCTGCGACTGGGATCTGGATATCGATCACCTGCAGGCGCCGCCCGTCACGCCGCGCTGACGAGGTGTTCGGCGACGACCGCTCCGTGATCAAGCGTGATGACACGGTCGCAGTAACGGTCCAGTTCGTGGCGCTGCGGGCTCACGAGCACGGCTGTTTTTCCCGAGGCGCGCAGTGCGCGGAAGTGTGCGTCGCACTGCACGCGGAACGCGTCATCCCCCACCGCGAAGACTTCATCGAACAGATAGATGTCTGCGTCGACATGCGCAGCGGCAGCGAACCCGAGGCGCATCCGCATCCCGGTCGAGAAGCATTTGAGCGGCAATGACCGATGCGATTCGACACCCGCGAAGGCGATGATGTCGTCCACCAAGGCGCGGCTGCCGGCGTTGGTCATGCCCTGTAAAATGGCATGCAGACGGACGTTTTCCTCAGCCGAACGCTCGTCGTGGAACCCGACGCCGAGCTCGAAGAACCCCGAGAGACGTCCGTGCCGCGCGACCGTGCCGCTGTCCGGCACCATGAGACCCGCGAGGATCTTGAGCAGCGTCGTCTTGCCGGACCCGTTGTGTCCGTAGAGCCCCACCCACTCGCCGGGAGCGACGGCGAGGCAAATGTCTTTGAGTGCGTCGATGCGCATCAGGCGGCGATGCTTCCGCGCGTGCAACAGGCGGTCCTGCAACGAGACCGCGGGGATCACTGCCTGGAGGAATGTCTTGCCGATGCCGGTGCAGGAGAGCGCGGGTTGCATCAGAATTCCTGAATGAAGTAGCGGCTGCGATACCGGAAGACCGCGTACCCTGCCACGAAGATCGCCGCGCACAGCAGCGTAAGTCCGGCCATATGGGAGACCGACGGGGGCACTCCCGCGGCAAAGGGCAGCAGACTGCGCCGTGCAGCCGAGAAGAAGATGGAGAGCGGCTGGAACTGGATGAAGAAGTCGAGCAACGAGCCCAGATCCGGAGGCCATAATTGTCCCGGGACACGGGCCAAGCCCGCGAGCACCGGACCCGCGAGTCGCGCCGAATACGCGATGGGCGTCAGCCAGAAGAGCGCCTGCAGGAGAATGCCCCACAGGTGTGGGATATCGCGGTACCGCAAAGAGAAGGAACTGAGGAGCATCCCGACGCCGAGCGTCAGCATCAGCAACTGCAGCAGAAGCAGGGGGAGGTACAGCATCGACGCGTCGGCCTGCACGCGATAGGCGACCGCGGCAACGGCGAAGATGCTGAGCCGCGTGAGGAGCACGAGCAGGTTGGTCCAGCCGACGGCGAGAATGAGCAGCGGGCGTGGCACCGAGACCTTCTGGATGATCGCGGCTTTCTCGAAGAGCATCGCCATGCACGCGGAGGTCGTGACGGAAAAGAACTCCCACAGGATGATGCCGAGAAACAGGTAGAGCGGATACATGCGGACATCCACGCTGAAGAACGGCCTGAACACGTGCAGGATCACGATGAACTGCGCGAGCGGCGCGAGGAACGACCAGAGGTAGCCGAGGACCGATCCGCGGTACTTGAGCACGAAATCCGACCAGCCCAGAGCCAGGACGATCCGGGCCTGCTGCCGCCAGCTCAGCGCGTGTTTCCGCATGCGGGCATGCTAGCAGCTTCAGAGCTCGTTCTCCTCCTCGCGCGCCGGGATCAGCACTTCGAGGCCTTTGGCCCGCAGGCGCTCGGCAAACGGGTTCATCTGGGTGAGTTCGCCATGAACCAGCACGACCTTCTTGAGGCCCTGGACGGCCGCCACGTAGGCATCCAGATCGTTGCGGTCGGCATGGCCGGAGTAGACGTCGATCGTGATGATCTCGGCCTTCTTGCGGTACATGCGATCGAAGATCTTCACCTCCCCGACGGTCTTGTCGACGACTTTGCGCCCGAGTGTGTTCTCGGCCATGTAGCCCACCGCGAGGATGGTATTGCGGGCGTCCTCGATCTCGTTTTTCAGGTGATGGCGGATCCGGCCGGCCTCGCACATGCCGGAGGCGGCCATGATGATCATGGGACCAGGTGTGCCGTTGAGAGCCTTGCTCTCGTCGACGGATTCCGTGTAGCGGACCAGCGAGAACTGGAACGGATTGTGCTGACGGCTAAGGAACTGCTCGAACATCTCCTTGTCGTAGCATTCGGGATGCTTCATGAAGACCTCCGTGACGGCGTTGGCCAGCGGCGAATCGATGATGATGGGGACGGCCGGGATCTCCTTGGCATCCCACAGCACGTGCAGGTCATAGACCAATTCTTGCATGCGCTCGAGCGAGAAGGCAGGGATCAGGAGCTTGCCGCCGCGCTTGCTGGTGCGGAGAATCACGTCTTTCAGGTGCATGCGGCCGTTCTCGGCGTTCTCGTGCAGGCGGTCGCCGTAGGTGCTTTCGCAGATCAACGCTTCCACCGGGGGCATGGGCGCCGGATCGCGGATGATGGGCAGCGTGCTGCGGCCGAGATCGGCGCTAAAGCCGATCATGCGCTTCCTGCCCGCCTCGGTGACCTCCATAACAAGCTGCGCGGCTCCGATGATGTGGCCGGCGTCGATGAACTGGACGGCAAGCCCGTCGACAACGGGGAACGTCTCGCCGTAGTTGCAGCCCCTGAAGAGCTTCATGCAGTCGATTGCGTCCTGCTGTGTGTAGAGCGGTCCGTCGCAGGCCATCATGGAACTCTTGAGATGCTTGCAGAAAAATTCCTCGTCCTGCTCCTGGATGTACCCGCTGTCTTTCAGCATCACCTCGGCAAGATCGACCGTCGCATACGTGCAGTACACGGGGCCGCGGTAGCCTTTCTTGTAGAGAAGCGGAATGCGCCCGACATGGTCCATGTGGGCGTGGCTGAGCACGACGGCGTCGATGTCCGTCGGGTTGAACGTGAACTGCGCGTTCTTCTGGGCGGCCTCGACGCGGTGCCCCTGAAAGAGCCCGCAATCGAGAAGGACGCGCTTGCCGTTGATCTGGAGCTCGTGGCAGGTGCCGGTCACTTCCTGTGCTGCTCCGTGGGAGATGAGTTTCATGTCGGGGAGGATCGTACCCGACCGGGAGCATATGCTCGAATCCCGCGGCCGGTTTTCTATTGATTATACCTCAGAATCGTCGCCCTGCACAGCCGCTTCCCCCGCCCCGACGGCCTCAAGAAGCGCGTCGCGCTCTGCAGGCGTCACCGCGCGCACTTCGCCCGGGCGCAGGCCGGGATCCACGAGCGTCATGATGCGGACGCGCCGCAGGCCTTTGACAGTGTAGCCCACATGCTGGCACATGCGGCGGATCTGGCGGTTGCGCCCCTCGGTGAGCGTAATGCGGATAATGTTTGGCCCGCCTTTGGCGACCTTCAGCGGCTTGGTGCGGCTGCCATCGAGCTCGAAGCCTTCTTCCAGGCGGCGGATGGCGACTGCGTCCATCGGACGATCGAGCAGCACTTCGTACTCTTTATCGTGCTGGAAACGGGGATGCGTAAGACGGTACGCCAGCACACCGTCGTTGGTGAGGAGCAGCAGACCTTCGGATTCTTTATCGAGCCGGCCGACGGGGAATATCTTGCCGCGCAGTTCCGGCGGAAGCAGCTGAATGACGGTCTGTTGGTCCGGCGTGCTTGCATTGGTGGTCACGATGCCAGCCGGCTTGTGCATCACGTAGTAGAGCATGTCGCGGCGCGCCTCGAGGACTTTGCCATCCACTTCGATGCGGTCGGTGTCGGCGTCGGCCTTCTGTCCGATCTCGGCCTTCACGCCGTTGACCGTTACCAGCCCCTGTCGGATGTACTCCTCAGCCTTACGTCGCGACGCGATGCCCCGGGCCGAAAGAATCTTCTGGATGCGCTCCTGCATGCCATAAACTTAACCTGTCGCAGCGGACCTGTCGAAGCATAATCCGAGGCTTTCAGCGCGCGCCATCCCGCTTTTTCCTGTCGATCTGGCCTTCCGCGGTGCGCCGCGCCGACTCCACGGCATTCGGCACGGCCGAGACGGGATTGGGGAAAAAACCCACGATCTGACGGAACGTGTTGCGTGCTTCCGCTGTGAGCATCCGGAGCACCGTTGCCCGGTCGCCGAGCGACACGCCAGCCTGCTGTGCCAAAGCCATCACCTCGGTCACTGACATGCGCACCGCAGCAATCAGTTGCGGTGGATACCTGAAGGATTCTTCGCGCGTCTGCGACGCGGGCGGGCCCACCTGTTCCCAGTACTGCCTGCACAGATCAATCGCGCTGCGCATCGCGTTCTCGTGTATTGCTCCATACTGACGGATCAGTGTGTACTTCTGCCGCAGCTCCGCCTCGGCCTCCCGCGCATCGAACACAACACCACGCTGGCGGGCGATTGCCTGAAATTCGGCGAGGGTGGGAGCCCAGTCGACATCGCAACATTCGGCCGATGACGATGGACGCAGGGGCATGAATGAGCCGCTATGCTACAAACGCTTCCGGCGAAGACAAGCGCTCTCCCCCCGGCAAACAGGAAAAAGGCCTACAGAAGCCATAAAGAGCTCATGTCCTGCCTGCCCGCAGCAGCAGCGTATCTGCCTCCAGGGCGATATTCCGGACCACCCACCGCTCGATGAGCGGCGAGAGAGCGGCAGCGAGGATGAGGTTGCCGATGAGGTGATTGACCGTGAACGGGATCTGGCCGATGAATCCTTCCTGCCACGACATCCCGAAAAGTAGTGCGCCCGCGGCGACGCCGGTGACGAAGTCGTAGAAGAGCGTCGCAGGAACGGCGAAAAGGACGTACGGAAGAATCCCCCGCCGGCCGCGCAGGCAGAACCACGCCGCGAGGCTGACGAGCATGTAGGTGAGCGCGGTGACGGCCGTCCATTGGCTGACGGTGCCGGTCAGTACGTCATACGCAACCATGCACAGGAACGTGAGGAGCATCGTCCCGGCCGGACCGAAGCGGCGCGTATACGGCATGATGGTCGCCAGCACCGGCTCCACATTCGGCGGACGGAAGGGGAACAGACGCCACAGCACGCAGAAGCCAACCGCGAGGAATCCTTTGATCCAGCCGCTGGTCAGATTTTTCGACATATAGTATTTAAGAAAACAGACACACACTATATATCGGTATTTTCGGAGACAAGTGTTATCCGGTTGTCACACCACAAAAGAGCGGCGGTTTGACCGAAATCCGCCATGTCCGGTCGTCAGTCATTCACGCACAGCTCTTTGCGCATCGCTCCGCCGATCTTCTGGAAAAGCGCATCGCTTTTTTCGATCATCTGCTGCGCCACCTGATTCACGATCTAGAGAATAGGATTCATACGCCAAAAAACCGTCCGAAAGGGCGGTCTATTCATGATGAAACAGGAACCTGCCTGGTTCCGATTCCGTGGGGCGTCTTGATCTCTCTGTCCTGGCACCGACCTACTCTTACGCTCTGTACTGAGTGCTACCATCGGCGCTGGCGGGCTTAACTGCTGAGTTCGGTATGGGATCAGGTGTGACCCCGCCGCTAGAGGCACCAGGACAGAAAGATCAAACGCACGTATGAAGAATTGATTACTGAAAAGTACTTTTACGAATAATGTTCGAATGCCCAATTTGTAACACACGAACAGTACTCTGTCCTCCTCCGAAGAGGAGGAAACAAAGAGAAAAATGTTCAATTGTCCATTCGTACCACTCGGCTGAATACATTACTGTACGTACACCTGTGGCCGATTTTGCAGGTAGTCTGCCTGCGGACTGATGGAGATACGCAATCTTAGGAGGGGCTTCCCACTTAGATGCTTTCAGCGGTTATCCCCGCCGAACATAGCTACCCTGCGATGCCGTTGACACGACAACAGGTACACCAGAGGTT
>CAZFBZ010000007.1:0-11269 GCA_964517345.1 uncultured Candidatus Peribacteria bacterium
CGCGGGCGCGGTCGTGACGCCTGCGGTATTGAAGGCATCGAGCGCGTGGCGGAGGCTGAGCAGCTGCACGTTGTTCAAACGGTTGCGGCCCATGCGGTCGATGATCCCGATCGTCTCGGCGATGATGACCTGGCGCTGCGCGGTGAGCGCGGCGAGCTGCTTGCGGGTCGCGTCCTGGTTCTGCGGCGTCGCCGCGGCCGCGACCTTGCGGGCCTGCGCGACATTGCGTTGAAGTGCACGCTCCAGCGCGTCGAGCGTGAGACGCTCGGATGGCAGAGCCAGAGTTTCCGTGGGCGGCATGCCCTGCGGGAGAGGCGGGCGCTCAAACCCCGGGACGCCGGGCGCGCCGCTCATCAGCCAACTGATCTCCAGATCAAGCAGGCCGTTGACCTGCCGGAGGGCGGTATAGTGTGCATTGTCGGTGTCGGCATTGATGAACGATGCCACCGGCACCTCACTCGACGTGCCCTGGGGCCGCTGTGGTGTCACCCCGACAGTACGGGTGCCCGGCGGCAGCGGCATGTTGGTGCGCTCCTCAGCGCGGATACGCACCGCGCCATTGGGCGTATGCGGGGCGTTTCGTGCAAAGCGCGCGGCGATGCCTTTCTTGATGATGCCGATGGACGCATTGAGGTTCTGCACGATCGGATTGTCCGGTCCGTGCTCCGTCCGCATCTCATTGCGGAGCGTGACGAGCTGGCCGAATCGGCCGAGATCCGTGCGCAGCGACACGGTCATCGAGACATCATCGATGTGTTCGCGCGCCTGGCGTTCCAGATCCGCGTTGGCGGGAATGCCGAGCGCCGCGCGGATGCGCAGATACTCCTGTATCTCGCGCAGGTGATGCACCACGCTGTTGGGGATGTATTCGTAGAACACTTGCATCGCCCCTTCCTCACTGAGGCGCAGCAGGAGCGCGGCATTGTTTGTCGCTCCGGGAACGGCAAGCAGGCGCAATCGGTTCAATTGCATGCGCGTGGCATAGGCGTTCATCAGCCGGCGGTATCCCTCGGTCCCCGGATGATTGAACAGCAAAGTGACGCGGGCCCTGATGTTCGCTTCTGTCAGTTCCCCGAGCGGCGGGATATTGCCGTTCTCGATCCGGACCTGATCTGCGAGGGCTTTGGCCGCTTGTTCAAGGTTATCGGGCATGGAGAGGAGGAGGATCCGAAACGGATCACTCGCGGGTGAAGTTCAGGCGCATGCGCGGCGGAGCGGTAGGCACGATTCCGTTCGGCGGCAGCAGCCAGATATCGGCGTAGCCCCGTTCAGCGGTTTCGCTCCATTCGAAGACCCGGCCGCCGTGACCATACGATCCCGCCACAGTCGTCGCATCGTTCTCACCGAACACCGTGCGGCGCACGTAGTACGGACCGGGCAGCCGGACGGTGACGGACGGTCCGCGGAATCTGATCTCTCTCGTTGTGGGTTCTGCTCCCTCGGCTGCCTGGGCGGGCCAGGCGGCGACCGCTTCCGCTGCCTGATTGCAGGTGATGTTGAGGATGGCATCCGGCGGACGGTTTGGCACGCCTCCTTCGGCCACGACCTCGCCGGGAATCTCGCGCCAGACGCGCGCCTGTCCTGTCCCCTGGTCCCACGGCAGGCTTTGTGCCCCGTGATAATCGTTCTCCGTGACCTGTCTGCCGTCCCGGGTGAAGATGCGCTGCACGTGGTACGCGCTCGGCAGCTCGAATTCACAGCGCTCGCCGGTATAGACGAACGACTGGGGCGTGGCGGCGAGGCGCGGCCCGCCCTCCCGCAGGGGTTCGGTGTCCCACAGACGCGTGTCGTCGGGACCCGGACGACCGATGACATGCGTCCGTTCGCCGAGGAACGTCACGGTATTGTTCCACGGGGGCATAACAACACCCTCGGGCGCGGACAAATCGTGCAGTACGGTGAGCGCCCTCCGCAGACGCGACAAGCCGTGGTCGGTCTGGACGGCATGGTTCTGCGTGAGAACGGCGGCTGCCATCGCCGCCCATGGATCGCTTTCCAGCAGCGCGGCGAAGTTGGCCGCGACAACCTCATTACCGATGCGCAGATCGCCCGCGGCGTTGCAATGAAGACCGGTCGTGGGCGCCTCGCGCAGGCGCTGGATGATGGCTTGTGTCGCGGCTGCCGGCGTCCGCCCGAGGTGCGTCCGCAGGTCTTCCATGGTGAAAATTTCGGCGAACAGGTCGCCTCGCCCCATTGAACGGGCGAAGCTGAGCAGGGCACGCATACGGAAGTTCTCCATCGTTTCGGGCGCCCGGCGCGAGACTTCCTCGCCCACGGCTCCCGTGAAGAATGCGGAGCGGTAGCGGCCCAGCCACGCGGTCATCTGCGCCTGCGCGGGCATCTGCAGATGGATCTGGAAAATCCACTGGTGGCGGACGGGATCGAACCAGTGATCGACTTCCGGATCCGCGGCGGTGGGGTGGCCGGGCAGGTTTGCGGCGCGACAGCGGGCCAGCGCGCTGGTTCTGACGATGTCGATCATGGACGGATCCACACCCAGCACCTCGATGCACATGACCGGACCGCTCGTGAGATTGATCTGACGCAACTGGTAGTCCGAGCGGCTGTTGAGGCGGTCGATGGTCGCCAGTTCCGTGACGGTGACGCGCTCTCCCGACATGATAAAGGATGCGGGACGGCGCATGTCGTCGGGATTCCAGCGGCGCGGGCGCGGATCGCGCTCGTTGTAGGTGTCGGGGATGGCGTTCCGTTGGTCGGCGTCGCCGAAAGCGCCGCGACCGGCGGCATCGCGCAGGCTCTTCAACAGGATCTCGCAGTTCGCCGTACTGGCGAGGTCGCGATCCTGGAAGGACATGGCGCGGTTGAGGAAGGCGGCCAGGAACGCCTGGCGGCCGCGCGGATCGCCGAGCGTGACCGGATCACGGCCGATGGCGCGGTTATAGGCATTGATCTGGTCGCGGAACTCGGGCGGCAGATTGTCGTCGCGGATCGAGCGGTAGAACAGGTCGAGCGTGCGGGACAGATACCTGTGCGTGTGATCGCCGTAGCGCGTGAGGTAGAGGATGCGGTTCACGGCAGAATAGAGATCGTCGTGCGAGACGAAGTCGTTCGGCATCGTGATGCAGGCCGCGAGGTGGTTCTCGTCCGTGCTGAGCTGATTCTGCTTGCGAGCCTCTTCGCCGGACGCGGGATTGAGCCGCACCGCAAGACGCCGGCAGAAACTCTCGTCCGCATGCCGCCAGCTGTTGTCGGCAAAATTGAACTGGAATGTGTCGGCGGGCTGCGCGCGCCAGAGCGTGAGCGTATGCAAAGGCACAATCTGCCACAGGATCGCGCGGTTGACGGTCGTGCGCAGCACCATCAGACGACCGTCTGGCAGGCGCACACCGTACACCGGCGCGTTGTTGCGATCGCGGTACAGTTCACGGAGTTGATACGTGGATGCCATAGCGCGGTCCAGGCGCTGGCGCGGGTTGAGGCGGTTGAAATCCTCCAGGGACTTCGTGTAATCCTCGTTGCCTCGGCGGAAGTTGGCTTCGAAGTTGACCTGCACGTAGGAGGAAAAGTCTGAATCCCGGAGATTGTCGGGATTGGCCTCCAGAGGAGTCCGCGGCAGTGTGCGCGTGATGCGCAGGCCCGGCTCGAGCGTGTTGTTCGCAGGATTGAAGATGAAGCCCTGCTGCACCATGCGGATTCTTGTGCGGTCGGGCCGCTGGTTGTCCAGATCACGGCCGCAGACGAAGACCACGTGGAATACAAAGCGTCCCGGGGGGTTCCCCGCCGCCGGCGCACGGCGGATATGCATGCCGGCTACATCCTGGAGGTCCGCTGCGCTGCGCAGGATCATCTCGATCGCGACGCCGTCGCGGGCCATATCGATGCCGCCCGACGCCATCACGGTACCGCGGCGCAGCCACGGCAGTTCCGGCAGACGCTGTGTGAGTTCGGTGCGGACGGTGTCGTTGTTGTAGAGATGATCGGTTGTCTCGGCGCGCACGCGTGTGAAGGCCGCATCGGTCGCGGCGGCGAGACGGGTGAGCTCTGCCACGATGGCGATGCCTTCTGTCTCCCACTGCTGCAGATCGTAGAAGTAGAGGGCGATATCGACGTTGATCTGGCGCAGACGGCCCTCGAACTGCGCGAAATCGGGCGTCTCGCGGCGTGATTCTGCCAGCAGCTCTTTGGCGATGGCATTGCGCGCCTTAATAATGCCTTCGACACGGGTATCGAGCAGGGCGACTTCGGTGTCCAGGATGCTCTGGCGGTTGCGAAGCGGGGCATTGGCAGGATCGGCCAGTGGCCTGCGCGGGATCACAGCGGTCGCGTACGGCAGAACATCGAACCGGTGCTCAAGGCCCCGATATTCCGGTCCGGTGCTGCGGTTCGGAATACGACCGGGAAGAGCAGTGTGCCAGTCCGAGCCTTCGCCAGGAACGGCGCGGATGGGCACGCGACCCGGCAGACCGTGAATTGTGGTGTTAGCCACGACGAAGTTGCGGTTGCGGGACCGGATCGACGGCAGTTCCGATGTCTCGAAGACCAGGACCCTGTCGGTGCTGCGCTCCGATACCGAACCGTTATCGGCGAAGGGCGTCAGCCAGTGCGGCGCCCGGCTGCTGTAGCTGCTCATGAGTTTCGTCTGCCAGGTGTTACCGGGCGTGGTGTTCAGACGATCGTAGTACAGACGGCCAAGCATCGAATGGCGCGTGCGCGGAGCGGCGGCGATGTCCGGGTTATTGCGGTCGATGTCCGCGTCCACGTCGCGGAGCGGCCGACCGAAGACAACGGTGAATCCCTGCTGGAACAGCGCGCGCTCAAGCAGTTCCAGGCGCTCCTGCAGCGCAGTGCGGCGCTCGGCGGGGAGTGCGCCTGCCAGCTGCGTGCGGATCTGCGCGACTTCGCGGCGCCAGGTGATGCGCCTCCCCTCCTCGCGGTGACCTGCCCAGTATTCCGCCGTATGGTCGAAGGCGCGCATCAGGTCGCGCTGCGTGACCGGCGTGAAGACGAGCGCTTCGTCGCAACGCAGATCGCGCCAGTTGTCCCACGGAATGTTGGCGTGTTCGGCCGTGACATACCCGATGGAGATGAAGTACGGGATGATATTCGTCCGGAAATCCTCATAGAGCGCGTCGATATCACCCGGCGTGTTCAGGCCGAGTGTGATCTGGCGGTAGAGCGCGGGGTGATTGATCGCGATATGGCGCATTGCGAACGAGAACATGAGCGTCTCGCGGAGCGAGCGTTCGGGAGTGACGAAGATGCGCGACAGGCGGCCGGACAGCAGATCATGTTCGTCGCGGCCTCCGGTGATGACCGGCGTACCGCCCAGGCGCACGAGCACCGCCTTGGGACAGCGGCGCACGACGTCGTAGTAGGTGCTGTATTCCCACGCGTCGATGCCGACGCGCACCACCACTTCCAGACCGATGAGCGCCCAGCCGACCGGGTTGCTGATGCGGCCGGCGAGCAGAAGGCCCGTGACAGCGAGACCGGCAACGTCAGCCGCGACGCGGGCATTGGCCGCCTGCGCTCGCGCATGGGCGCTGAAATCCGCAATGGAGACGGTGAACAGGACGCGCGCTCTGGGGGCAGTGGATTCGCGGAATTCAAAGCGACCCTGCCGTTCGTTCGTACAGACGAAGCGCGGGTCTTCTCGGCTCCACGCCATGAGACTCTTGCGCAGCGCCGCCTCGTTCTCGGTACAGATCTTGGCAGACTCCTGCGCCTCCATGACGTCGAGCACGGTGACCGCGACCTGCACGGCGATACCGAGTGCAGCGAGCGTGCGCTGCCCCCAGTTTGCCCCGCCGGCCAGTTCACCCGCTCCCGCTCCAGCATTCAGACCCCCGCGTCCGGTCACGCCGGAGTGGCAGAGCATTTCGATATCAGCCGCGAGGTTGGTGGTGACCCACCGTCCGGCACGGAACTCCGCCTGCAGGAAGCGTACTTTTTCGGCGATGCGCAGGCGCTTGGCAGCAAGGATCGCATCCAGTTCGGCATTCGAGAGACCCGTCACGCCGGCACGCCGGAGCGCCTCGGCGACGGACTCGCGCGTCATGTCCGCGCGCCGCAGCGCGCTCAGAGCTTCCTCGCTCAACTGCATGCCGGATCCCATGACGCGCCGGCACGCGGTGCCGCAAGCCGTCGCGAATCCCGCTTCCCCGCGGATGTGCATTTCGGCGACGATGGCGACCTGAGCAGACGTCAGCGAACGGCTGAGCAGGCGTTCGGCGGCCGCGCCGCGCAGGGCGGCGGCTTCCGCTTCCGGCAGGACACCCTCGGCGCCATTGAGCGTCCGCATGATGTCCGCCTGTAGGGCGCTGCGCTGCGCGTAGAGGATTTCGAGCTGCGCGGTGATCGCCGCGCGCCGCACGGCGGTCGTCGTCACCAGGCCTCTTTCCGCCTGCAGCGCGGCGATCTGCATCTGCAACGACCGGAAGCGGATCAGCGTGGGGTTGAGGTTGGTGAGGATATTCGCGGTGGTCAGCGCGGGGGAGATCACGACCTCGGTCGTCATTCTCCCGCCCGGTGCCGCGAGCGACCACCAGGCCTGGCCTGGACGGCCGCGCGCCAGATTGACTGCGCCGAAAATCAGGCGGTCGGCCGCGCTGAATGGCGCGTTGAAGATTCGCAGGACGCCGCGCGGAAGCCATGCGCCCCACGATCCGCCCATCGGGATGCGGCCCCAGCGCAGCGTCGTGTTGGCGATGGGGAAACGGGCGATACCGCCGCGGCCGCCAAGCCACCACAGGAACGCCGTGCCGCCGATTGCCGAGAGAATCTTCAGCCATGTCGGCCAGAGATTATCCGCCGCACGGTTGAGCGCTGCGCCGAGCTGAAGGTGCTGGCCCAAAATGCCCTCGAGAGCCTGGAGATAATTTCCGAGTTTGACGATGTACTGGCTCCAGTCCCCCTCCATCTGACTGAACAGCGTGATGTACGCCGCCATGAAGAGCGCCTGTTTGGCGGGACCATTGGGCAGAGCGGCGATGGCTTTGATCGTCGCCGGCGTCACGCGCCCGCCCACGAGATGCGGCCGGAGCTGGGCTTCCGTCGCAGGCTCGATACCGAGCAGCGCATCAGCGGGAGCCGCCGTGCGCAGAGCGACGATGGCATCCAAATCTTCGTTCATGAGCCGCGCCTGCTCGCGGATAATCGGACGATGTTCGCGCAGAACCGTCAGCGTGGAACGGAGGCGCTCGGCGATCCGCTTGCGGTCCGCGTCGGTGAGCGTGACGCCGTTAGTCTTCCGGTTTTCCTCCTCGCTGAGCAGCGGATCGTAGTTTTCGGGATAGCCCATCGCGACGCGGATCTCGCGCATCTGGCGCTCGCGCACCTTGGCTGGGGCTTCGAGGTTCAGCACCTCTCCGACAACGGGGATATCCCCGACGATGTCGATTCCGGGGATAGCGCGCACGGCGGCACGGGGAGCTCCGCGGACCACCAGCACCCCCTCCATGATCCGGAGAGCAGCCTGGCGTCCGGGCCCGTTGAAGAAATCCTCCACGACTTCTGGCACGTCCCGCAGCGGGTTGCCGTCTTCAATCACCGCCTGCATGTGCTTGCGCACGCCTTCCATCTGTTGCTTCAGCTCCTGCTCCAGATACTTGGTCATCTCGGCATTGCTCGCGCTCGGCAACGGCGCGCTGCCGTCCGGCGCACCGATACGGACCAGCGCGTCCCGGGCGCTGAGAAGTTCGATATTGGCGATGCGGTTGCGTCCCATGCGATCAATGAGCCGGATGGTTTCGCGGATGATGAACTGGCGCTGATCGGCGAGCTGCTTGAGCCGGGCTTCGGTTGGCTTGCGGTTCGCTTCGGTCGCGGCTGCCACGACTTTCCGCGCCTCCTCAACATTGAGACGCAGTGCGCGTTCGAGCAGTTCCATCGTCAGGCCCTCGGAGGGCAGCGGTGGCGTCTCGCGCTGTGGGAGAATGCCAAGATTGCGCCCGCCCTCGACAATGACGTTCTCCGGCGGTTGTGCGAATCCCGGAACGCCGGGCGCGCCGCTCATCAGCCAGCTAATCTCCAGATCCAGCAGGCCGTTCGTGACACCCAGCGCACCGAAATGTGTGGCATCCGTATCGGCATTGATGAAGGACGACACTGGAACCTCGATCGTCGCGCCGACGGTCCGCGTGCCTGCGGGCAGGCGCGGCATCGTCGTGCGGCCCGGAGTGCGGATTCGAACGGAGCTGTTCGGCGTGTGCGCCGTCGCCGTCGCCAGGCGGGCAGCGACATTTTTCTTGAGCCCCGCGATGACTTTGTTCAGGTTCTGCACCACCGGACTGTCCGCCCCGTGCAGAGTCCGCATTTCGCCACGGAGGGTGATGAGCTGGCCGTACTGGCCCAACTGACTCCTCAGACCAACGACTGCTGTGAGATCGTTGATGTGCAGGATGGCCTGGCGTTGCAGATCCGCGTTCACCGGAATGCCGAGAGCATCGCGGACGCGCATGTACTCCTGCATCTCCCGCAGGTGATGCACGACGGCGTTCGGGATGTACTGGTAGAACGTCTGCATCACGCCCTCCTCGCGGATACGGGCCTGCATGTCGGGATCCGCCCAATTAGGCCTCAGTCGCGCCAGCAGGCGGTTTAACTGCATGCGCGTGGCATAGGCCGCCATCAACCGGCGGTACCCGATGCTGCCTGGCTGGTCGAGGAGCGCGGTGATGTGATTGCGTAGAGCGACTGGCGTCAACACCTCCAGACGCGGAACCTCGCCGTTCGCCACGGCAACTTCTTTTGCGAGCTTCTCTGCCTCCTGGTCGACTTGGTCTGGTACCACGGGTGTGTGTGGGAGCGCATCCGTAGAATTTCGGATGCAAATCCAAGAATCATATCAGAAAAGGCGGTTTCCTGCCACTCTCAGCCTCATCAAAAGGCGTTTTCGTCAAATCTCCCGGACTTTCCCCGTGCACGTCCAGCCCTCGAAGGGCGTCCATCCGCAGAGCGCGTGCAGCGCCGTGCCCTCGATTTTCCACGGGCGGTGCGTGTCCGCGAGGACGACATCGGCCGGGGCATCCTTCGTGATTCCGCGCTTGCCGAGGCCAAAAATCTCATTGGGCCGCGTGAAACACAGACGCAGGATATCGGATGGGGCGAGACGCGCGGCGAGCGGACGGGGCGACGCGGGATGCGGCCATCCGCCGTCGGCGACGGTGAGCAACAGCGGCAACATCGTTTCGGTGCCGGGCACGCCGCTCGGCGCCTGCAGGGGCGGGGGCGACTGCTTTTCGCCAAGCGTGTGGGGCGCGTGATCGGTGGCAACACAGTCGACGGTGCCGTCGGCGATCCCCTCCCACAGCGCGTCGCGGTGATCGACCGGACGCAGCGGCGGGTTCATTTTGCCCAGCGTCCCGAGCGCGCCGTAGTCATCGGTCGTGAGGAACAGGTGGTGCGGCGCTACTTCGCACGTGATCCGCAGGCCTTCTTTTTTCGCGCTGCGGACGGCATCGAGGCCACCGCGCGTGGAGAGGTGCGCGACGTGGAGATGCGCCTTGTGGCGGCGCGCGAGACCGATGGCATGCAGCACGGATTTTTCCTCGGATTCCGGCGGACGCATGACCGAATGCGCAGCGACATCACTGCGGGTATTGGCGGCGCGCGCGCTGTCGTTCATTTCCGAGTCCTCGCAGTGCGCGACGACGGGGATATTCATCTCGGCGCACGCGGCGAACACGTCATCCGCCAGGGTTGCGTCGATCTTCTGGTCACCCGTCGAGTGGTCGAGATAGAGCTTCACGCCGCAGCAGCGTTTGCGCAGGCGTTTGAGCTCGGCGGCGTCGCCCGTCCACACCTCGCGCAGCGCAGCCAGATGCGGTTCCTCCGTCACGCCGAAGAAGAAGCGCAGATCGACCTCGTTGATCTCATCCGCGCGGCGCACCTTGTCGGCGAGCGCGGCGACGGTCACGGTCGGCGGGACGGTGTTGGGCATCTCGCACACGGTCGTCACGCCCCCCGCGCGGGCGGACCGCGACTCGGACGCCATCGTCGCTTTCTGGGTGAGTCCGGGTTCGCGGAAATGCACATGACAGTCGATGAGCCCGGGGAGGAGCAGCGCATGGGCGGCGTCGACCGTGACATCGGCGGACTGTGCAGGTGCGTCCGGCGCGAGGATCGCGGCAATGACGCCGTCGCGCACCAGCAGGTTCGCGGGGCGGAGACCGTCCGGGGTGACGAGCGAGCCGTTGCGGATGAGGGTGGAGGTCATATCAGGGGAAGAGCAGGAGCCGTGCCGCCCCGATGACGATAATCCCCAGCAGCAGTTTCTCAAACAGTTCTTCGCTGACATGCCGCAGCACGCGGCTTCCGACGGTCACGCCCGCGGTGATGACCGGAATCGCAATAACGATGAGCAGGAGAATATCCGGCGTGAAGGCGATGTGCGGCAGATAAGCACCCACTTTGCCGAATTCCATGATCATGCCGATGACCGACGACGTGGCGATGAGTTCCGTCGTGGTGAAGCCCATAGAAAACAGAATTGGCAGCAGGATCAGCCCCGTATTGCCGAAGAGTCCGCCGAAAAACCCGTTCAGTGCCCCCGCGATGACAAGCGCGACCGGCCCGCGTGGCAGGCGCGGCGTCAGTTTGAGGAGACGCGACGCGACGAAGAGCAGACACACAATGCCGAGACCTTTCTCCGGGACGCCGTCCGGGAGCAGAAAGAGCAAACGCCCTCCGATGTACGTCATCGGCAATCCCAGAACGACGTAGCGGAAAACGATCTGGAGATCGGCCTGTCTCCAGAACGTCGCGGACTTGATGAGCAGATTGATGAAGATCAGCAGTGACGTGATGGCGACGCTGGTGCGGATATCCAGGAAGAACGTCTGGATGAGCAGCGCCATCGTGCCGAGGCCGCCGCCAGTAACAGAAGAAATGATCCCGGCCGCGAAGAGCAGCGCCGAGATGAGGACAATCGAGACAGGGGTCATTTACCCAAGAGCATCGCCAGCAGTGCCATGCGGATCGGCACACCGTTACGCGCCTGGCGGAAGTAGGCGGCGTTCGGCAGCGCGTCGACATCGGTGGCGATCTCGCCCACGCGCGGCAGCGGGTGCATGACGATCGCGCGCTTGCCCCTCATCTGGTCCGCGGTGAGCACGTATTTCAGCTTCAAGCGCTCATATTCCGACCGGTCCGTGAAGCGCTCCTGCTGGACGCGTGTCATGTAGATCACGTCGGCGTCGAGGCCCGCCGCGATGTCGCTCTCCTGCGCGTAGGCGATCTTCTTCTCGTCGAAGAAGTGCGTCACTTTCTCCGGCATCGTGAGCTCCTGCGGAGCGATGAGCGTGAAGCG
>CAZFBZ010000007.1:11369-28477 GCA_964517345.1 uncultured Candidatus Peribacteria bacterium
TCCGCGTAGCCGCCGACCATCATCATCGTGTCCTCGATCGTCTCGCCCTTGAACATCGAGCTGAACTGGAACCCGTCGGCGGTGATCACCTGTCCGCCGAGGCGGATCATCGCGGTTTCGAAGCTCAGACGCGTCCGGGTGCTCGGCTCATAGAAGAGCGCGGCGAGGATCTTGCCCCGCAGCAGGTCCGTCCCACCCGCGTCGCGGACCTTTTCCATCTCCGCAGCCCGCGCCAAAATGGCGTCGGTATCGGCTCGGGAGAGCTGCTTGGTCGACGTCAGGTGTCGGAAGCTGAGCGGCATTCTGTGGGATGATGGTACAATCGTCGACCAGGTCCGTCCAGATCAACCGGAACGGATCGTTTATCCCCCTTTCCCGGCTCCAGCGATGATGCCTAACGCGCCCGACAGGACTCCGTTTGAACCGCGCGAAATGGACGCGAACGCGCTCGTGGAAATGTTTCAGGAGCGCTTTCCGGATGAAGGCTGGCGGCGCGTGCCGGGAGGTGAGGGCGTGCTCACGCGGTACCCCTCCCACGAGCGGGAGAACAATCCGCTCCTGCGGTTCGAGATCCTCGCGGTCAATGCCAAGGGCACGCACGTGCTCGCGTGGGAGTGGCGGGGACCAAAAGAATGCAGCGCGTGGAAGGTGGCGCGGGTGACAGAAGAGTCGCCCGCCATCAACTTTGTATCGGGTACGGCGATCACGATATACGCGATGATCGCGGGTGTGGCCGTCGCACTCGGAACGCTCCTGTGGGTGAATCGCGACAAGTTGCCAGGCGCCCAACCGACGAAGCCGGCGATTCACCGGGCTGACCCGCCCCGCAACCCGGACGGCCAGCGCCAATGGTAATGACTGCATGCGGCTGCGGAGCCCGATAAGTGATGGTCAATAAAATTGACAATTGTACATATTATTTAATAATACACTGCACCTCTGCCCGAGCTTCGGGCGGACACGGGTGCAAGCAAGGCCTGCTCCTTGGAGTTCCCGTTCGATGCGTTACCTCCTGTACGCGCTTCTGGTTCTGTTCCTCGTCGCCACCGCCCGTGGCATTCGCGAGCTGTTCTCGCTCGCGGGCATCCCGACGCTCGCCAACGACCTGCCCCTGCTCCTCGATTCCGCCATGCTCATCGCGGGCACGGTCGGCCTGCTGTTCTGCCGCCCCGGCAAGACCAGCGAGGCCGAGACGGCCGAAGACGCAACCGTCACGTTCGCGGCCCCGGCGTACATCGCGGGTGTCACGACGGCCATCACCTTCGTCCTCACCTGGTGGCTCGGCATGTCCCAACAGGGACCGCTTTGGGTGTCATGGACGATGTGCGGATTCGTCATGTGGCACTGGGCCAGCAACGACCTGCCACTCTGGATGTGCGTGCGGCTCGGTCTGCTGTGGGCGCTGCTCATCGGAGCGGCGTTCGCGGGCGGGGCGTGGGCGGCGCTCGGCGGCGCGCTGCTCGTGGGCGTCTTCCTGCTCGGCAGGTACGCCACACCTGAAGACCACGGCTAATCGACGAGCGGGCCTCTGGTCCGGAGGGGGATTCATCCCCTTCCGGGCCTTTGGCATGTCCGACAATTACCGGCGGTCCGCCGCCTTGATCTTCGTCTTGCCCCACACGAGCTGGCGCAGGTGATCCCACAGCTCCCAGAGCACTTTCATCAGCGTGTCGTAGCGACGGCCACTCGTCTCCATGAGCATGCGTTTATCGTCGGGCGCATGTAGCACGCGCTTGCCGTGCTCCCGTGCGTGAGCCTTGAGCCGTTTCCACAGATCGATGTCTTCACCCTTCTTGATCTCCGTGTCATAGACGCCTACTTGTTCGAGCACGTCTTTGCGGAACGAGACGTTCCCCGCGCCCTCCCATCCGCTCTGCGGATCGTAGGCGAGTTCCGGATCCCTCCTCCGCAGCCAGTTGAACACGCCGCGAACGATTGCGAACGCCCAATGCGTGCCGACCAGGCGCGAGGGGCCGCTGACGGCGATGACATTCGGATCGCGGTACTGCTCGAGGTGCGTCATCACCCATTGCTCGCTCACGCGTATCACGTCGGCGTCGGCCCACAGGACGATCTTGCCCTTCGCCTCGTCGATACCGGTGTTGCGGGCCTGTGCGTGTCCGCGCTTCTCCTCAAGGATCACGCACGCGCCGAAGTCTTCCGCAATCTGCCCGGTCGCATCGGTGCTGCCGTTGTCGACGACCAGCATCTCGAATGTGCCGCCCGCGGCGACATGCGCACACGCAGCCCGATACGCCTGCTGAAGCGTGTGCAGGACATAGGCCTCCTCGTTCAATGCCGGGGTGATAATGCTGACCTCCGGCTCCGGCGGGTGTACCGCGTCAGGACGCTGTTCGCGCGCGGCGGCCAGCGTGTCCGGCAGTGCAGGGTAATTCGTACTCATACTCTGACAGTAAAATACTCTGTATCTTAGTCAAATAACTCCCCGCTACAATCCGCCCATGTCCACGAAGGCGGTCGCCCAATCCACGCTCTGGCAGGTCGCGAGCCAGGTCACGATGGCCATGCTCTCGATCATCACGATCAAACTGGTCGTAACGGGCCTCAGCAAGGAGCTGTTCGGCCAGTACAACACCGCTTACGGCTATCTCCAGATCTTCGGGATCCTGGCGGATTTCGGACTCTATGCCGTCTCGGTGCGGGAAGTCGGACGGATGGCGACGAAGCCCGAGCGCGAAAAAGTCCTCGGCGTTCTGACGATCATCCGCGCCATCATCACCGCCCTCTCCCTCGGCGCCGCGGTGCTCATCGCCTGGGTTCTCCCGCAGTGGCACGGCACGCCGCTCCCGACGGGCATTGCGATCGCCGCGCTCGTGCCGGGTTTCACGCTGCTCGCGGGCGTGCTGCGCACCGTGTTCCAGGTGGAGTACAGGATGCACTACGTCTTCATCGCCGAGGTGACGCAGCGCGTGGTGACTGTCGGTCTGACGGCGGCGTTGGTACTGATGGGCGTGCGCGACTCGGTCGACCCACGGATGTACTACATCTTCCTCGGGGTAGGGGGAGTGGGAGCATTCGTACTTTTCATACTCTCCATAACTTTCGCCTCGCGGCTGATGGACATCCGCCCGAGGTGGGACGGTGCCCTTTTCCGTCGCATCCTCCTGCACGCCGCGCCATATGGCGTCGCGTTCCTGTGCACCGCGCTCTACCGGCAATTTGACGTGACGCTCATCAGTCTCCTGCGTCCTCACGATTTCCGCATCCAGAACGCGGACTACGGTGCCGTACAGCGCATGATGGACATGGCGTATCTCTTCCCGACGTTCCTGCTGAATTCCACACTTCCGATTCTCAGCGCGCGCGACACGAAGGGCGAGGACACGCGCGACTTCCTCGGCAAAGTGCTGTTCGCCGTGCTGCTCCTTGGCTCGACCGCGTTCCTGTTCTCGGTGTTCTGGGCCCGCCCGCTGATGGAACTGCTCACCAACGACCAGTACCTCAGTACTGCGTCCGCCCCGGGTGCCGACACCGCGCTCAGCATCCTGGCCGGCTCGATGTTTTTGAACGGCCTGCTCGTCTTCAGCTTCTACGTGCTGCTCACACGTCACCGATGGAAACCGCTCGTGGCGACGCTGCTCGCCGGCGTCATCGTGTCGCTCGGCTGCAACCTGCTGCTCATCCCGCAGATGGGGTTCGTCGGCGCGAGCTACACGTCGGTCATCACGCACGCGCTCCTTGTCCTGCTGCTCCTGCCTCAGAGCCTGCACGTGCTCCCCGTCCGCATCCCCTGGGCGCTATGGCGGCAATGGATCGGTTATACCGCGCTGCTGGCGGGATTCCTGTTCGTCTCTGGACCGTTCCTCACCGGGCCGTGGGCTACGGCGCTCTTTTTGGCCGCTGGCAGCCTCTGGATGGCCGCGGTCGCTGGCGGGCTCGGCATCCACCGTACACTGCGGTTCTAGCCCCCCGCTTGGCTCGGAAGCCCGTTTCTGCTACACTGATACGAAAAATTCACACCCACACCCATGCGTCCCTTCTCCCGCCTGCTGCTCGTCCTCGCCGGCCTCTGCCTGCCGCTCTCCGCGCTTGCCGCCGCGCCCGAGGCCGTAACGAACCTGAAGGCCGAAAAACAGGCGGAAGCGATCCACCTGACGTGGGATGCCCCGGAGGATGAGAGCGACATCGCGTTCTACCGCGTGTATTTCAGCCGCGAGTCGATCCTGGATAACAACGGCGCCTACGACGACTTCGCCGCCACCAGCGACAAGACGACCGAATTCGACCTCACGGACTTCCCGGGCGGCGAGGCGCTCTACATTGCGATTCTCGCGGTCAACAGCGCGGGCGAGGAGATGGACACGTTCACCGAGGAAGTGCGCGTGGCCCTGTCCGATTCCGCTCCGGCTCCGGCCTCGTCCGCTCCGTCCATCCCCGCCCAGCCAGAGCAGCGTCTGCAGCAGCTCGTCGAGGTCCAGCGCGTCTCCGCCACGGAACTGCTTCTGACGTTCTCCGCTCCCGTCGAGCTGGATCGCGCACAGGCAGCCAACGCGCTGCGCGTCATCGATGGGTCCGATAAGCCCCTCACTCTCACGCGCCTCGCGATCGACGGCGTGTCTGTTATCGTCACCACAGCCCCACAGGCTCCCAACACCACGTACACGGTCCGCGTCGACCCCGTCGTCACGGGCAAAGGCACGGACGGCACGGTGCTGACGCTCGACGCCGACCATTCCACCCTGACCTTCACGACTGGCAGCGAAGCCGTCGAGCAGCCGGCGGAACCCGAGGCGAAGCCGGACGGCACACCCCCGCCCGATGTCGATAACTTCGAGGTGCGCGGCGAGGAGCAGCTCAATGGTCGCTATCTCATCATGGCGGTCTGGGATCAGCCCGAAGCCGACACCGTCGCCTCGTACCAGGTGCAGCAGTCGCTCGACGGCGGCCGCACGTACGGCGCCGTCCAGACCCTCGATGCCTCGACGCGCGTCATCCGCCTCCGAGAGGTCCGGCCGGGCACGTTCGCCCTGCGCATCCGCACGGTCGGCCACAACGGGATCGTCTCCCCCGGCGCGGTCGCCGCGGGCCAGCTGCGAATCACGACACATGCCGCCTCCACGACGAAGGCATCGGTCACCGGTTCCGTGAAGCCGCAGAACGGCCTGACGGACTCCGGCCCCGGACTGGTCGCGCTGCTCGCCGTCAGCGGCGCGGCTGCCGGCTGGTACTGGTCGCGCAGGAAGAAGGCTCCCGCCACAGTGCCCGTGCTCGCCTGAGCCTGGCGACGAACGCGGACGCGGGATCGTCTCCCCACTCCTCTTTTGCGTTGTCCGCGCGTCCGCAAGGATGGCGGCATGCAGTGGGAGCGCTTCACCGGCATCGCGGTCCTCACCGTCGTCCTTCTGGGCGCCTTTGTCTGGCGCGAACTGCAGTTGCGCCCGGACGGAATGTTCCACGCGTATTTTCTGGATGTCGGGCAGGGCGATGCGGCGATGCTGGTGAGCCCCGCGGGACGGCAGATCGTGATCGACGGCGGACCGGATGACACGGCGCTGCAGCGCGTCGCGGAACACATGCCGTTTCTGGACCGGACAATCGACCTGCTTGTGCTCACGCACCCGGATTTTGACCACATCGCGGCGTTTCCTGCGCTCCTGCGGCGCTACCGGGTGCGTCGGGTGCTGATGACAGGAGTGCGCAAACCCGGAGCGGCGCGCTACGCCGAGATCCTCGCGCTCATCCGCGCGCAGGGCATCCCCGTGATGATCGCGGACCCGGCGAAGGATCTCGATCTTGGTGACGGCCTGATTCTCGATATTGTCTGGCCGCCGCCGGTCTACGACAAGGTGCCTCTGAAGACTGTGAACGACACCGGCATCGTCCTGCGCGCCCTCTGCGGGACGCACTCGATCCTCTTCACCGCGGATATCGAGAAGAAGGGCGAAGCGGCGCTGCTCGCCTCGCGTCAGGACCTCCGCGCGGAGGTGATCAAGGTTGGGCATCACGGCAGCCGGACGTCGTCGTCGACTGGCATTCTGCTCGCGGTCCGCCCGTCGATTGCGGTGATCTCGGCGGGGCGCGACAATTCCTACGGCCATCCGCATCCGGACGTCCTGCAGCGGTACGCACATTTCGGCATTCCGGTCCGGGTGACGGCCTGGGAGGGGACGATTGCGCTCGCTTTTGACTGCCAAAAGCCCTGAATCGCCGTTCCCCACACCGCGTCCGGCCTTTACACTGTAGGGGTGAAAACGATTCTCATCCTCGCCGGACGGTCGAGGCGGTTCTGGCCGCTGGGCCACAAGCCGCTCTTCCCTCTTTGCGGCAAGACGCTCGTTGCGCATCAGGTGGACCGGCTGGCGGCCGGAGGCTGCACGGACCTCGTCCTCGTCGCGAGTCCGGAAAATCGCGATGCCATTGCGTCGCTCTACCCGGACACGCCGCTCGTGATACAAGAAGGAGAGGAAAACGGCATGCACCGCGCGCTGCTCGCCGCACTGCCGCTCTGCGCGAGGGACCCGGTGCTGGTCGTCTCGGGCAATGACGTTGTCGAACCCGCGGCATACGCCGCGTTGAAGAAAGCCGCGGCGAAGAAAGGCGTGGCAGGCGTGCTGCTCGCCAGCAAAGTGACGCGCTATTTCCCCGGCGGGTATCTGACGGTGGAAGACGGCCGCATCACGGGCATCGTCGAGAAGCCCGAGCCGGGCAAAGAACCGAGCGATCTGGTGAACATCGTCGCACATATCCATAACGACGCCTCGGTGCTGCTGGCCGCGCTCAAGAAGACCAGGAGTTCCGCCGATGACGTCTACGAGCGCGCACTCGTATCGCTGCTCAAGACCCACGACTACCGCGCCGTGCCCTACGCGGGCGCCTGGCAGGCAGTGAAATACCCGTGGCACCTGCTCGATCTGCTGGAGATGCTGCTCAAAGACCTCTCGAAGAAGTCCGTTCACAAAACCGCGTCTATTCACCCCTCCGCGGTCGTGGAAGGCAATGTGGTCATAGAGGAGAACGTCCGCATCCTGCCCCACGCCACCGTCGTCGGCCCGTGCCACATCGGTGCGGGGACGATCATCGGGAACAATGCGCTCGTGCGCGGCTCCAGCGTGGGACCCGGCTGCGTGATTGGCTTCGGCAGCGAGGTGAAAGGCAGCGCGCTCGCGGGCCCGGTATGGACGCACATGACGTATCTCGGCGATTCGGTCGTGGGGGAGAACGTCTCGTTCGGCGGCGGCTGCATGACCGGCAACCTGCGTCTGGATGAAGGAGAGATTGCCTCCGTCTGCGGCGGGAAGCCCGTCCCGACCGGACGCACCAAGCTCGGCGCGATGGTGGGGGACGGCTGCCGCTTCGGCATCCAGGTCGGTATCAATCCGGGAGTGAAAGTGGGAGCGGACTGCTTCGTGGGCGGCGGGCTGACGCTGGCCACCGACGTACCAGACGAGAGCTTCGTCCTCCTGCGCGACGGCAAAATCGAGGTAAAGAAGAACAAGACAAGGGCACCGGACATGTCCTCCCGAAAACAGTATTTCCGATGAACTGTGTACAACTCTCTGCGGCCCCGGCCTCCGGACGCCGGGTCAATTTTTTGATTCGCCGAACCGACGTGTCCGAACGAGCCAAAACCAAACATCGCGCCGAAGCGACCCCCTGTTTTGCGCACAAAAGTTATCCACACCCACTGTGGATAAGCCAATTGTGGACGACGGGTATACAAGCCGGGACTTGTCCACAGGGTTTTTCACTTTTTGGCTCTGTGAAAGCAAAATCATAAATTCACGCCCACCCCTCCCGCACCCCCGGGTTTCTCCACGAGTTTTCCACATCCGGCCCACAGGCGGCGTGCATGACCTTCCTGACGCGATCCGCAGAACCAAGCCCTTCTACCCCCGGTACAGCCTGTCTTTTCCACACATCACACCGCGAAAATCTGTCTGATGTGAAGATAGTATGATGACGATGAATTTAGTATAGTTCCTCTCCCCTCTCTTATCTAAGACCACATGAAATTCTCCTGCTCCACCTCCGATCTCCTCCAGGCGCTCCATCTTGTAAGCAGGGCAATCGGCGGACAACAGGCCTTACCAATTCTGGGAAACATTTTAATGGAAGCAGAAGGAAAGCGATGCACGGTGAGTGCGACGGATTTGGAATTGAGCATTGTCACCAGCTTTGACGCGAAGATTGAAAATGAAGGAACGCTGACGATTCCCGCCAAGGCGATTTTGAACTTTGCCCAATACAACACCGATCCGGAGGTGTTATTGGAGACGAGCGAGGGGACGCAGCTTAAGTGTACGTCGCGGCATGCCAAAACCATGATTGCAGGCGAGGCATCCAGCGAGTATCCCACCATCACCCGCGTCGATCGCCAGACCTCATTTACTCTGGAGGCCGACCCGCTTCTTCGTGCCCTGCACCTGGTGACGTTCGCGTCCGCCCGCACCACCCTCAGGCCGGTCCTCTCTGGCGTCTACGTGCGCCGGGAGAAGGGGCATCTGGTTCTGGTCGCCACAGACAGCTACCGCCTCTCCGAGTGCCGTATCGCGGCCCCGGGCGGCGAGGAGGATCTCGCCTGCATCATCCCCACCAAGATCCTGGAGGAACTGAAGGTCATCCTCAGCTCCAGGAAGGGCGATGCCAAGAAGGAGAAGGACAAAAAAGACGGCGAGGAGACGCAGTCCAAAAAAGAAGCCGCCGGCGTCGAGGTGACACTGAGCAAGCAGCAGATCGAGATGCAGGTCGGGTCGACCCGCCTCGTTTCGCGCCTGATCGACGGCAAATTCCCCAACTACGAGCAGATCATCCCGAAGGACGCGTCCACCAAAGTTCTCTTCTCCGTGCGCGAGCTCACGACCGCCGCCAAACGCATGCACTACTTCGCAAAAGAAATGAATAACAACCTGACGTTCCACTGTGCGGGGTCGGAGACGAAGGTGGTCACGCCCCAGACGCAGGCGGGCCGCGACGAAGCGACCATCCAGACCGAGATCACGGGCGGCGAGAATAAAATCGCCCTCAGCTCCTCGTACCTCCTCGACTTCCTCGGACACCTCGACAGCGAGACGCTCCTGATGCAGATCAGTGACCCGATGCACCCCGCCATCTTCACGGTTCCGGAGGAGAAGCAGTACCTGCACCTGATCATGCCGCTGCGCATGCAGGAGTGAGGAAACCGTGTTTTTCTCTTCCCTCTGCCTGGGGATTATCGTAGAATAGACACATCACCGCAGCGATTTTCCCACGGAAACACCGCCCGGCGGCCCTTTTGCAATTGGAGGGTCCCCGGGGGGCCGCTTGCCTCTCTCTACTACACGCATGAAACCATCTCTCCTCCTTGGACGAGAGACTCACCGGGAATTGTCCGACCTTCTCCGCGCGAAAGGTCGTCTTGTGCTGTCTGGCGCGAGCAACGAAACGGCGAAGGCCATGCTTGTCTCGCATCTGCTCAACGGCCGGTCGCCGCAGGCGCTGCTGGTCACGCAGAACGATGCGAACCTCGAGGCGCTTTGCCACTGGCTTGCGTTCTTCGAGCGGGGCACGCAGACCCTTTCGCCGGTGGAGGATGAGGAGTGCCACATCCTGCCCGGGCACCTGCAGTCGTTTTTGCTCTTCATGGGCGGAGTGGAAAGCGAGGAGGGCGACGGGCCGATCTTCGCGCTGACACGAGCGACGTGGGACGTGGAATTCCCGTCGTATAAAGAGCTCAAATCCCGGCTTGTGACGCTGAAAATAGGGGAGAAAATCGAATTCACGCCGTTCTTTGAATCGCTCATCGAGCGCGGGTATTCCCATGGCGAGGACCTGTATCTGCACCCAGGCGAGTACCGCCGCATCGGCGATGTGCTGGATATCTTCCCGATCCAGGCGAGCCACCCGTACCGCGTGCACTTCGAATTTGAGAAGGTGGAAAAGATTCTGGCGGTCGACCGCGACGATCTCTCGAAGACCTCGGATGCCGGCAAGAGCCTCGCGATCTTCCCGGCCATTTACACGAACCGCGCGCTGCTCGCCGATCAGCTGCCGTCGTCCGCCCTGCTGATCCTGGATGATCAGGATGATCTGTCTCCGCCCAAGGGCGTGTCGTCACTCGTTTTCACGTCGTTTCCGGAGTCGCAGGAAAACCACGCGCACGTCCGCTATCTCTCAGTGCTCAAGTTCTACACGCTTACCGACTTTTTGAATGACGTCCGCGACAAACTCCAGCAGGACTGGACGCTGATCGTCGTCACGAAGCGTCAGAAAGAGCTGGAAGAAATCTTCACCGAGGAGCGCGTCGCCCACACCGTGCGATCCGAGAGCCGCCCGGGCGCCGTTACCCTGATTGATGCCGCGGATCTCGCGCTGCTCCCCCACTCGCTCCAGAATCCCGATCTCCGCTGCGCGCTCCTCACAGACCGCGAGATCTTCTCGCTCAAGAAAGCGGGCAAGCAGCGCAGTGTCGCCAAGCTGGCGCTCGATTTCGTCACATCGCTCCAGCCGGGGGACTACGTCGTGCACATGGAGCACGGCATCGGGCACTTCGAGGGGATGACGCAGAAGGAAGTCGACGACGTCGCCCGCGAGTACCTGGAGCTCACCTACGCCGGCGGCGACAAGCTGTTTGTCCCGGTCGATCAGGCCGACAAACTCTCGAAATTCGTGCACGAGGAAGGCGATGAGCCCGTTTTAACGCGTCTCGGCACGGTCGAGTGGAAGCGCGTCACTGAGCGCATGCGCAAGGAAACGAAGGAGATCGCGAAGGAACTTCTGAACCTCTACGCCAAGCGCGCGAAGAGCAAAGGGTTCTCGTTCGATGAGGACAACCAGCGTCAGCGCAAATTCGAAGAGGCGTTCCCCTACCAGGAGACGCCGGGACAGATGAAGGCGATCCAGGACATCAAGGCTGATATGGAAGGCGAGCATCCGATGGACCGCCTTGTCTGCGGAGACGTCGGATTCGGCAAGACCGAAGTGGCGATGCGCGCCGCGTTCAAGGCGGCCGAGGGCGGCAAGCAGGTCGCGGTCATCGCGCCCATTACCATTCTTGCGGACCAGCACTACCGTAACTTTCTGGAGCGCATGAGCCCGTTCAACATCAAAATCGAAATGCTCAGCCGCTTCCGCTCTCAGGCAGAGCAGAAAAAGACACTGGAGGGACTCCGCAAAGGCGACGTGCAGATCGTCATCGGCACGCACCGGCTCCTACAGGACGACGTGCACTTTTTGAATCTGGGGCTTGTCATCATCGATGAAGAGCAACGCTTCGGCGTGAAGCAGAAGGAGAAATTCAAGGAGATGCGCGCGTCGGTCGACATTCTCACGCTCACGGCCACGCCCATCCCGCGCACGCTGAACCTCGGACTCCACAAGCTGCGCGACATCACGACGATCACGACGCCGCCTCCCGGCCGCCTCCCGATCATCACCGAGGTCCGCAAGTATTCCGACGAACTCACGCGCCAGGCGATCCTCGCTGAAGTGAAACGCGACGGACAATGCTTCGTCCTCCACAACCGCGTGGAGACGATCGACGCTTTCGCCCAGAAGCTGCGCAACCTCGTGCCCGAGGCGACGTTCGTCGTCGGTCACGGTCAGCTCAAGCCCGAAGATCTGGAGGAGCGCATCATCGCCTTCAAAGAAGGAAAGTACTCGGTGCTGGTCAGCTCGACGATCATCGAGAACGGCATCGACCTCCCGCGCGCCAACACGCTCATCGTTAACGAAGCCGAGCGTTTCGGTCTCTCCCAGCTCTATCAGCTCCGCGGACGCGTCGGCCGCAGCAAGCTCCAGGCCTTCGCGTATTTCCTGTACCACAGCCAAAAACTCAAGGACGATGCCAAGAAGCGCCTGCGCGCGATCGTTGAGGCGTGTGAGCTCGGCTCCGGTTTTCAGGTGGCCATGCGCGATCTCGAAATCCGCGGCGCGGGCGAGATCTTGGGCGCCAGCCAGTCCGGCACGATGCAGACGGTCGGCGTCAGCCACTATCTGCGCATGCTCAAGCACGCCGTCGAGGAGCTGAAGCACGGCGGCAAGGAAGAGGCCGACGAGACGGAGGCGGCAGTGGAGATCCAGCTCCCGGTGGAGGCGTTCATCCCGTCGTCGTACATCCCGGACAGCGAGGAGAAGATCTCGGTGTACCAGAAGCTCGCGGGCAGCGAGGATGAGGCAATTCTCAAGGAGTTCGAGGGCGATCTCCGTGACGAGTACGGCGAGCCGCCCCGTCAGGTCCAGAACCTCTTCGCGATCCTCCGGTTCCGTCTCGCGTGCCGACGCGCGGGCGTGCAGCGGGTCAAAATGGAAGATGCCGGGCAGTCGCGCTTCGTCGTGCTCTCCCTCGGCGCGCGCGTCACTGCCAAAGAGATCATGCAGCTGCTCAGCGAGAGTCCGCAGTGGAAGATCAGCGGATCGAGCCTGCGCATTGACGAGCAGACGCTGCTCTCCCGCGTCAAACACGGCGATTGGATCGCGCAGCTGACGTCCGATGTTGCGCATCTGGAACGCAAGAAAGCGAAGCCGGCCAAAGAAGAGAAGCAGCAGGAGGAGGCTGCGGCCTGAGGCGGATGGCACGCCCGGGTTTTTTCTGCTACAATGATACGAAAAACCCATATCCATGACCGACCAGACCGCTGCATCCACGGCCGTGCCCCAGCCCCCCAAGATCCCGACCGGGAGGGAGATCTTCGATGCAATCATGATGCACATCGAGCCGGATTTGACGAGCGAGGGGGCCAAGCATGTCAAAGAGAAGTACGCCGCCGAAACGCCCGAGCAGCGCGAGGCGCGCAAGCAGCGCTACGAGTTGGCTTTTGAGCGCTACGAGCAGGCCTACGAGGGTTACATGTCCACGTTGCATTCCCAGGTGATGCGCTTCCGCCGCGATTCCTTCAACCAGGTCGAGATGGAGGATCGCGCCCGCGATGAAGGCGTCATCCAGAGCCTGAACCAGTCCATAATCCGCTTCGCATGATCCGCTTCTTCGCCCGTGTCCGGCCCGAATACGAGCATCGCCTGATCGCGGCGATGGGCGGTGTGGACGTGCCCGGCCAGAACGCCAGTTTCGTCGATACCGTGCGGGAAAGCGAAGCCGGCGACCCGGCAAACGAAAATCCCGAGAAGCAGAAGCAGGACAAGGAGCGGAAAGAGCAGGAGGCCAAGAAGAAAAGCACGGAAGTGGCGCCGACCGGCGATGAGGCTGTTGATGCCTTCGGCAACCGCAAACAGGCAGCGATCGAGACCGCTGAGAAGCGTGCCCAGCGCGAGCAGAAAATTCTCAGCGAGGTGTCGGCCAAACAGATCCAGCTTCGCGAGAAGGCCGAGGCGGACGCCCGCGCGCGCACCGAAGCCGCCAAGGCCAATAACGAGCGGGGCGATGACGCGGCTGAGCTGGCAATGGGGCCGGCGGGACTCTTCACCGAAGGTCACACCGAAACCCAGGACCGCACCGCCGTCGTGCCGGATGCCGGCCTGAACGTTGCGGCCGCGGGACGTGGTGCCGATGTGGAGCAGGGCCGTCAGAAAGCCGAAAAAGAGCGCAAGCAATCGACGCAGAAAGAGAGCGTCGACGGCTCGCAGGACCGCACCGCGGTCTGACCCGTGACGTCTTCCCCCGTTTCCCCTACCCTTTCTCACCATGGACCTCGACGCCATCCAGCAGAAGCTCTACTCCGACATCCAGGGATACTCTCTCTCATCCGCGGGCCGTGCGCGGCTGCAGCGTGAGTCTGATCCTGCGCTCACCTACGGAGAAGTCACGCCCGAGTCGGTGCAAGCCATGCTTGAGGCCGTCGGCACGCGTCCCGGCGAGGTGTTCTATGATCTGGGATCGGGCACGGGCAAGGCCGTGATCTTCGCGGCGCTGATGAACAATTTCGCCCGCTGCACGGGCATCGAGCTGGTGGAGGACCTCTGGGCGTCTGCCGAGCTGGCCCGCCAGCGCTACGAATCCGATGTCCGCCCGTCGCTCCCCGCAGAGCAGCAGGCCAAGGAGGTGTCGTTCCTGAACGGCGACATGTTCGACTTCGATCTTTCCGATGCCGACATCGTTTTCACGCACTGCACGTGCTTCGACGACGCGATGATGTCGCGCATCTCCACCAAGCTGGAGACGCTCAAACCCGGTTCCCGCGTGATCACGGTTACCAAGGGGCTCGTGTCGCCCGCGTTCAAATCCATCGGATCGACCCTGTACCGCTTAGGCTGGGGCGAGGCGACCCTGTGCTACTTCGTTCGGAACTGACATCGGCTTCGGAGCCGGGCTGTACGTTTCCTGCACTTTCATGCCGAGCGCTTTGCGGACGGCGGTAATGAGGCGGCGGTCCATCCGGAACCAGAAGAACACCATCAGTGGCATCGTCAGGGCGAGGACATTGAACCAGAAGTGCAGCGGAATCAGCGGAATACCGAGCATCTGATCGGCGATGCCCGCGCACGGTTCGCAGCCCGTTTGCACGTGGTGGACGATGCGATACGTGTGCTCCACGGCGTGCCATCCCTGCACCAGGTTCATGCCGATCAGGAGGAAGACGCCCATCCTGCCGAGACGATTGCCGGTCTGCCACCAGCGGCGCAGCAGGATCATCGTGGCGACGAAGAGCATAATGAAATACCCCATGTCGAAGATGAAGTGGTTCCACTCGAGGTCCGCGAAGAAGATGATGCCCTTGGCCTGCGGGGGCGTGAGCTGGAGGAACCACCACTGGAAAATCTGCGTGAGATGTTCGAAGTGATGGAAAATCTGATAAATGAGGGCATTGAAGAAGATGGCCACCGCGACGAGGCTGATGTTATCCATGGGCAACGGGCGGGTCTGGTCGCGGTTGTCGGCGACCTGGCGGGTCCACTGGACGATTTTGACCGTGATGAGCGTGTATACGAGGATGAAGAGCCAGTACTTCCACTCGCCGAAAAGATAGACCGGGAACCGGACAGGCCCGTCAGCGAGCGCCACGGACGGCACAAGCAAGGCGATGAGGGCGATAAGGCGGCGCATAGGCAGGAGGAGAAAGATATGTAAAAAACACCTCTCTGTCAATGAATTTCGGTGTCATAGATACCTGACTGGAAGTCTTTTTCTTCCCAAGCTTTTGCTAAAAATGGGGCTATTGACGATTTGCTGCTTTAGGTAAGAAGTAGTATTAGAGCAATCTACCCCGAAGTGCCGAATCGGCCTATACTGATCCGATATGCACACAAACACCCACACCCCCCATTCTTTCGTGCGTGAGGCTCTCTCCGGAGCCGTCAAACACCCTGCCGCCCCTGCCCTGCCCCCCATCCGGGATCGGGTGCATGCCGCGCTCGAGCGCACGCTTGCACCGGTTCGCCGTCCGTCCCCTGCCGCCCCTGCTCTGCCGCAGGCGGCCGGCATCGGACGCATCGTGGCCGAAATCGTGGAGCGCCGCCTCGTTTCCATGGCGGTCTACACGCCGGAAGGCATGAGTGCCGACGGCCGCATCGTGCAGATGGTCCGTTTCTGCGGAGAGATCGCGGGTCCGGCCATGGTCACTTCGGTGCTGCGCCGCGCAATCGCCGAGATGCGCGCGGAGGAGACGACGGTCACGTCCCCCGTTCTTGTGTGTACCGCCGACGACACGATCCGCCGCCAGTGCCTGCGTCTCGGCTTCGCCGCGATCGGCATGGAGGAATACTCGCTGATCCGCTTCCGCGGGGGCCAGCAGCCGCTCTCCAAGTGCGACATCGCCGCCGCGCGCGCGGCAGGCATGGACGCCTACCTCTTTGAATCGCGCGATCTTCCCGACGAGTCCGAGCTATGAGCCCATCACGGACGCGCTAGACTGATCGCGCGTGCCGGGGTGGCGAAATGGCAGACGCGCCAGCCTTAGGAGCTGGTGGGAGCAATCCCTTGGAGGTTCGAGTCCTCTCCCCGGCACCACCACTACGCCTTCATGCACCACACAGACATCATCATCAACGTCCCGCAGAAACACCGGAAGCGGGTTCATAAGAACCTCCTGCTGAGGCTGATTTCCGCGTTCGCCATCACGTCGATGGTCGTGCCGATTGTGGTGATGGACGCCGCGTGCTCGCTCTATCACGCCGTGTATTTCCGGATCAACCACATCCCCCGCATCCCCCGCCGCGCGTACATCGTCATCGACCGCGGCCGTCTGCGCAAACTCAACCTCCTCCAGAAGTGGAACTGCGTGTACTGCGACTACGCCAACGGCCTCGTCGCGTGGATCAAGGCCGTGGTGAACACCACCGAGGTCTACAACTGTGCCATCAAGCACGCCCGGACGGCCCACGGCCAGGAGCATCAGGCGGAGTACTACCCACGGGAGGAATTCTGCTGAGTCGCCGGATCGGTCTGCAGGCCTCAAATAAGCGAAGAGATTGAACAAAAAGTGAAAATTTGGTATACTGCCTGGATTTAACACCCACATTCCCTCATGCCCCAGGACCCTGTCACCGGTGATCCGCAGGCCACGCCCGTCGACCCGTACGGAAGTGTCGGCATGTCCGGGGGTGGTTTGCCGATGGGCGATCCGTATGCGTCCGGCGGCATGGGTCCCGGCGGTGGCCAGCCGGGCGCGGGCAACCCGTATGCGCAGCAACAGGCGAATCCCTACGCTCCGGGCGGCGTGAGTCCCTACGCCCAGGGCGGCATGAATCCCTATGCCGATCCCTACGGCCCGTTCGCGGGTTCGCCGATGCCCCCGATGGATCCCGCGATGACGGCCGCCATGTATGGCGCGGGGCAGCCGGGGCCGTATGGTCCTCCGCAGGCAACGCCGCTTGATCCGTCGACCGTGTTCGGCGGCAGCCCGGGCGCCGTGACGCCCAATCCCGCCGGTGGCATGGATTTCATGGGCCTGCATATCCCGTCGGGCGACGAGCTCTACAACTCGCTCATGCAGAAGATCGAGCCCGAATTGACGACCGACCAGCTTCCGCAGCTGGAAGCGCGCTACAAGCAGGAGACTGCCGATCAGTCCAAGGAGCGCGCCCGCCGCTACGAGAAGGCGTTCGCCGAATACGACCGCCAGCTAGAGGAATACATGAGCGGCCTGCGCACCAAACTGCACGCGCACCAGCGCATTGCCATGTCCTCCGCGGAACTCGGCGCGCGTTCCGAGGAAGAAGACGCCCTCATCGCCATCGAATCCAGTATCGCCAAAATGCCCGATCCCCATGCCAGTTGA